>JBHNNM010000001.1:0-6570 GCA_048563625.1 Gammaproteobacteria bacterium
CACTCTGCTTCATTTAATACTTTACTCATGATACCAATTTCCTGTATGGTTTTGATATCTGATCCATGAACCCCAAATAAGTTCCCCTGCTTGGTAAAAAGATGTGACCAAGATACAGCCCTCTGGGAGAGGGTTGGGGTGAGGCTAATTATTTAAAAAACGGCATCTTATCAAACATTTTATTAGAATGTTTAGGTGGTGCCATCACAGCCGGTGCTGGCGGTGGTGCCACAACCCGGCTTTTTAGTTCCTTAACGGCTAAAATCGTTCCGGTATAACTACACAAATATTCTGCCTTGCCTTCCCCCTTGGGCATTCTCTTTATCTGCTTGCTGAAATCACAGACCCTGGGCATCATAGTGGGTTTGATTAAAATAATATCCCCGGCTGCACAATGGCGCGGCTTACCCTGATCGGAAATACAAAAATAATGGGTATTGTCATTTTGAGCATGACTATTGAGGGATAAGAGTAATAACGTGCTAACTAAAATAGTACTGCCTAAAATAGTCCGGCCTAAAACCGTTGTCATTGTTTTCATTGCGGGTGTTCTCCAATGGTGGTTGATACCATACTGCATGGGCAGCAGGTATTACTTTTTTATTATAATAATTTTCTGACACACTCCAGATAAGCCTTTTCATCCGGAACCTGCTGGTTTCTCTGTGCCTGCCAGAGCATCTCCCCCAGACAGTCCATAATCTGGTGTTCTGCTTCATGGGGATCGCCGGTTTTATTACATAAAGACTGGTATAAACTGACTATTTCAGCCGGACGCTGGGTGCTGAGCTGTTCCTGAATGGCAATATGCATGCCCAGATGCAGAAACGGGTTGGTCTGTCCCATTTCCGGGGTAAAATCCTGTTCCTGATTTTGCTCAATATTATCAAAAAAATCATGGTATTCAGGGTGCAGTCTAATCAGTTCAGCAATCAGGGTTTCCATAGGCTCCAGGGGTTGACTGCGTTTAAACTTGTCCCAGCTCTGAAAATAAACCCGGCGGATCTGGTTTCTGTCCTGACCAAAAAGCATTTAAGATTCCATAAAGCAAATAATATTTAACAAATTCAAATACAGCCGTCATTCTTAACTTTTTTATACCTGAATGCAAGGCAACAATCTATAAAATACACTTGTAAATTACAGGGCTATTGCTTGATAAAAATCAATAATAAATAAAATATTGTATTTAATCTTCTGTTACATTTTAATCTTAGTTTTATTACAATCATTCTTCCTGAAATTTTAAAGCAGAAATATTATGGAACTAAAAAATATTAATAATATAGATGATGCCACCCGACATTCACGCCGGGAGCTTTTTCGTATAGGTACTGCACTGCTCTTTATTGTGGGGATTATGCTCTATACTATTTCTGCCAATAGTCTGGACGGCAGTCCGCATACCCTCTTAATTATAGCGGCTATGATTGGCGGCTATATGGCCATGAATATTGGCGCCAATGATGTCGCTAATAATGTTGGCCCGGCAGTGGGTTCAAAAGCCCTGACTATGACGGGGGCTATATTAATTGCGGCCATATTCGAGGCCTCCGGGGCGCTTATTGCCGGTGGTGATGTGGTCAGTACAATTAAAAAAGGCATTATTGATCCGGCCGGTGTAATTAATAGTGATGCCTTTGTCTGGATGATGATGGCGGCTCTGCTGGCCGGAGCCATCTGGCTGAATATTGCGACTGCCCTTGGGGCACCTGTATCCACTACTCATTCCATTGTGGGCGGGGTCCTGGGTGCCGGTATTGCTGCCGGCGGTATGGGGATTGCCAACTGGGATAAAATGGGGGCAATTGCCGCCAGCTGGGTTATTTCTCCGGTACTGGGAGGCTTAATTGCGGCGGCTTTTCTCTATCTGATTAAACGATTTATTACCTATAAGGTAGATATGCTGCAGGCCGCCAAAAAAGTGGTTCCGATTCTGGTGGCTATTATGGCCTGGGCTTTTTCCACTTATCTTATTCTTAAGGGGCTGAAAAAGCTCTGGAAAGTGGACTTTATGACGGCAACAGGTGTCGGACTTATAATTGCTGTGGTCATATTTATTATGGTTAAACCGCTGATTGCTAAAGCGGCCAACCGTTTAAATAATGATAAAGACAGTATTAACTCGTTATTTACCATACCCCTTATTTTTTCTGCTGCCCTGTTAAGTTTTGCCCATGGCGCTAATGATGTGGCCAATGCGGTAGGACCGCTGGCAGCCATTACTGAAGTGATCACTCATGGTAATATGGCCTCCAAGGCTCCCATACCTCTCTGGGTCATGCTGATTGGTGCCATAGGTATTGCTATTGGACTGGCCTTATACGGTCCCAAACTCATTAAAACCGTTGGCAGTGAAATTACCGAACTGAATAAAATGCGCGCTTTCTGTATTGCTATGGCCGCTTCAATTACGGTTATTATTGCTTCCCAGTTAGGTCTGCCGGTCAGTTCCACCCATATTGCCGTAGGCGGAATTTTTGGTGTGGGATTTTTACGTGAGTACCTGAAAGCCAGTTACGTTCAAATGGTTGAAGAAATCAAACATCATCATGAAAGCGATAACCCGGAAGAAGTGGAAGCCTTTTTAATGGAGTTTAAAAAAGCCCATCTGGAGCAGAAACGCCAGATGCTTTATGAGCTGAAAATGAAATCTGCCAAGGCCCATTTAAACAAGAAAGAACGCAAACAGTTAAAACGTGTCTACAATACTGAACTGGTTAAGCGTTCTCACCTGTACAGAATTGCGGCGGCTTGGGTTATTACGGTTCCAGTTTCCGGCTTAATGGCCGCCATACTGTTTTATACCATTCGTGGTATGATGCTGCCTTAACAATAATACCGCTACAGGGATTAAAATGCTGAATAAATTCTGGCGCCTGCCTGAAACAACAGGCTACTGGTTATTTTTTCTGCTGCTGGGGTTGGCCATGGAAGGTGTGGCTCTGTTTTACCAGTATAAACTCGATTATGCCCCCTGTGTGGTCTGTATCCATACCCGCATCTGGACTGCGGCTCTTATCCTGGTAGCTGTCCTGGGTCTGCTACTGCATAAGTCCCGAACCGGTGTCCTGACAAGTCAGTTGCTAATGCTGGTAGTCAGTATCGGTCTAATGGAACGCTCCTGGCTGTTGTTAGGCATAGAGCGCGGCTTTATTGAAGGCTCATGCTCCATGGACTCCGGCCTGCCCACCTGGTTTGCCCTGGATCAATGGTGGCCAACTGTTTTTGAAGTCATGGAACCCTGTGGCTACACCCCCGAATTATTATTTGGCATAACCATGGCAGAAGCTTTGGTGGTATTTTCAGTTACTATGATTTTGCTGCATTCATTAGTGCTGACAGGCTTATTGCTGAAAAACAGAAAATAATCAGTCATAAACTTTCTTTTTAAACTCACATAAATCTTCAATCAGACAGGCGCTGCATTTGGGTTTTCTGGCTGTACAGATATAACGGCCGTGCAGGATCAGCCAGTGGTGGGTATTGAGCATAAATTCTTTTGGGACCAGTCTCAGCAGACGTTTTTCCACTTCTACTACATCTTTACCCGGCGCAATTTTAGTGCGGTTCGAGACCCGGAAAATATGGGTGTCCACTGCCATAGTAGGGTGGCCGAAAGCCGTATTAAGAACCACATTAGCCGTTTTCCGACCAACACCGGGCAACGCTTCCAGAGCCTTGCGGTCATCAGGCACCTGACTGTCATGCAGTTCAATAAGGATTTTACAGGTCTTAATTATATTCTTGGCCTTACTATTATACAGACCAATGGTTTTAATAAACTCCTTCAGCCCGTCTTCACCCAGAGCATAAATAGCTTCCGGCGTATTCGCCACCGCAAAGAGTTTTTCAGTAGCCTTATTAACCCCTTTATCCGTAGCCTGAGCCGACAAAATAACCGCAATCAACAACTCAAAAGGACTGGCAAAGTTAAGCTCAGTAGTAGGCTCCGGATTATTGTCCCGAAACCTGGAAAAGATCTCAGTCCGCTTCTCTTTATTCATAACAACAATAATCTCTCAACACTCTATGCTCTTTCTGAACGCTGAACGCTTCTTTTTCCCCGCTTTCTGTTTCAGCGTAATATAATTCTTCAAAGCCAGCAAAAACGCCAGCCCCATAAAAGCCCCAGGCGGCAAAATAGCCAGCAGAAACCCCTTATAATCAGGAATGACTTCAACCGTCAGCCACTGCATACCCTCACCAAACATAATATGGGCATTGGACAGTAAAGTACCCAGACCAATCACTTCACGCATAGCGCCCAGTACCACCAGCACCAGGGTAAAGCCGAGTCCCATCATCAGACCGTCAAACGCTGCCTTGCCTAAGGTGTTTTTGGAAGCAAAGGCCTCGGCACGGGCAATAATCGAACAATTGGTGACAATCAGGGGAATGAAAATGCCCAGGATGAGGTATAACTCGTGAAACCAGGCATGCATCACCAGTTCAATGGCTGTAACAACAGAGGCAATAATAATGACAAACACCGGCAGGCGGATTTCAGGGCGGACGATATTACGGATCAGGGATATCGACATATTGGATAAGATCAGTACGGCAATGGTGGCCAGTCCCAGTCCCAGGGCATTAATGACACTATTGGAGACCGCAAGCAGTGGGCACAGGCCCAGCATCTGCACCAGTACCGCATTATTACTCCACAAGCCGTCTTTAGCAATGGTGAGGTATTCTGCCAGGAAGGAGCCTTCAGCCAGAGAAGAGCCTGGCTTTTTATCTTTATTTATATCAGATGTTGCTCTTGTTTCAGAGAGTGTTTCGGACATGGTTTTACCTATTCTCCAGGCATGGCGGCATGGTATTTCTGATCAAAACTTTTTTGATCCAGAAACAGCCATTGTTTATTGGCATTAAAATAATCCAGTGCCCGGTAAACGGCTTTGACTACCGCTCTTGGGGTAATGGTGGCGCCGGTAAACTGATCAAAAACTCCGCCGTCTTTTTTAACCCGCCACAATTTTTGTTTAGGCTTGTTAATGGATTTGCCGTTAAAACTTAATATCCATGGGTTTTTGTTAATATCAATTTTATCTCCCAGGCCGGGAGTTTCCTTATGGGAAATCACTCTGACACCGGATATCTGACCGGAAACATTGACTGCAATTAACAGGTTAATATCACCATTATAACCGTCATGAGCCACAATAGGATACGCAATGGCTACCGGTGTTTTGTCTTTCCAGGCCTGGTAAACCGTCACCGGCTTATCATAGCCCAGTAATGAATCAGCCGGTACCGTTAAACGGCTGGCCAGTAAATCATTATTATAACTTTCTGCTGGAAGAATATTGTTGAGATTTTTTAACAGGTTGGCTTTTTCACTGGCTTCAATCTGCTCTTTGGTCAGTTCAAAGGTACCCACAACCAGAGCAGTACCCAGCACGCCAAAACCAGCCAGCAGGGCAGCACTGATGATCATATTACGCAGTAGTGAGCTTTTATCAATTGCTTTTGTACCGCTCATGGCATTTTACCTGCGTTCATGACTGTTTACCCACGCTCATGGCTGTTCCTTATCTATATTATGACCATATACCCTGGGCTGGGTGTAATAATCCAGCAGGGGGACGCACATGTTCATAATTAATACAGAAAAGGCAATGGCATCTGGATAGCCGCCCCAAGTGCGGATAATATAGATAAGTAGGCCGATACCAGCACCATAAATAATCCGCCCTTTGGGTGTCGTTGCTGCGGTGACCGGATCGGTGGCAATAAAAAACGTCCCCAGCATGGTAGCACCGGAAAACAGGTGAAACAGAGGGCTAGGATTACTGTCCAGTTCAAAGCTGCCGAACAGCAGGGAGACAAAGCCCAGAGTCGCCAGCATGGAAACTGGAATGTACCACTGGATCACGCCTTTTTTTAACAGGAATAAACCACCTGCAAGAAAGGCCAGGTTCACCCATTCAGTACCAATGCCGCCAAGCATACCGAAGGTCTGACCGGTAGATTTAATTTCGGAAATTGAAGCCAGGCCATTAATCACAGAAGTGCGAACCACATCCAGAGGTGTGGCATAACTGACCGCATCCAGTGTCAGTGCCTCAGGCAGTTGATTAAATAACTGGTAATTTAACGTCTGCAATAAACTTAAAGACTCATGCCCGCCCAGCATAACAGGCGCTGTCCAGAGGGTGGTCATTTCCGCAGGAAAGGAAACCAGCAGAATAGCATAAGCCGCCATAGCCGGATTAAACGGGTTATAACCCAGACCGCCATAAAGCTGCTTGGCAATAACAATAGCAAAAAAACTCCCCACCAGAGTCAGCCACCAGGGAGCCAGCGGCGGCAGAGCCAGTGCCAACAGTACCGCAGTTAAAACAGCACTATTATCCCTCAGATAAACCTTAACCGGCCGCTTACGTAAATACAGCATAACCGCTTCAAACAGCAGAGAAAACGTTATCGCCAGCACAATATTAACCAGCACCCCAAAACCAAACACCCAGACAGAAGTAATAACTCCAGGTATCAAAGCCAGCAAAACCACCAGCATCATTTTAGACACCGACAACTCTGGTTTTAAAAAAGGCGAACTCTGCG
>JBHNNM010000001.1:6670-98678 GCA_048563625.1 Gammaproteobacteria bacterium
ACCAGCACCCCAAAACCAAACACCCAGACAGAAGTAATAACTCCAGGTATCAAAGCCAGCAAAACCACCAGCATCATTTTAGACACCGACAACTCTGGTTTTAAAAAAGGCGAACTCTGCGTAACAAACATGTATTAATTAATTTTCCTGTACTAATTTTGTGATTTAAAAAGCTTATGCTCTTCCTTAACACTTAACACTTAACACTTAACACTTAACACTTAACACTTAACACTTAACACTTAACACTTAACACTTAACACTTAACACTCTATGCTCTTTCTGAACGCTGAACGCTGAACGCTGAACGCTGAACGCTCAACGCTTTCCCCTCCGTCGCCGCTCAGCCTCATCAACCTGCCTCTGCTGCGCTTCAGTCAAATTCTCCATATTCCGCTTCTGTGCCTGCTGCTGAGCTTTTTTAGCCTTACTGCGGGCAATAGCTTCCTGAATTAAATCGGCATGACTGCTGGCCGGTGATTTTTCTCCATCACCCCCAGCGGCCTTTTGCTTTTCCTCAGCTTTCTTTTTAGCCAGCTTTTCCTTACGCAGTCGAGCCGCTTCTTCCCTGGCTTTTTTTATTTTTTCCAGGCGTTCCTGGCGGAACTCATGGCGTTCACGGGCCAGGTTGGCCTTGTTGCGTTCCCGCTCATCATCCCATATTTCATTTTTGGCATAACGGAAATACTGTACCAGTGGAATATTGCTGGGGCAGACATAGCAGCAGCAGCCGCATTCAATGCAGTCAAAAATATTATAATCCTGAATCTTTTCCAGATCCCTAGCTTTAGCGTACCAGTACATCTGCTGGGGCAGCAGGGACATGGGACAGCTGTCGGCACAGCGGCTGCAGCGGATACAGGGCATAGCCGGCGGCGGAGTGGCCAGTTCGCCGGGTTCGCTGACCAGAATGCAATTAGTAGCCTTGGTCACCGGAACGTCTATAGAGGGTAAGGCAAAACCCATCATGGGGCCGCCCATTATAATTTTATCCACTCTGCTTTTATCCCAGCCGGCCTGATCCAGAATCTCCCGAATAGAGGTGCCGATGGCAACTTCCATATTCTGCGGTTTTTTTATGGCGCCGCCGGTAATGGTGACAATACGGGACACTAAGGGCTCACCACGATAAACAGCCTGATAGACAGCCGCTGCCGTGGTGATATTGTGACAGATAATGCCGATATCCATGGGCAGCCCCTGGGTTAGGACTTCCTTGCCTGTCAGTACCTGTATTAACTGTTTTTCTCCGCCGGCCGGATAACGGGTCGGTACCTGAATGATTTCTATGGTCTGATCACAATGTTCATGGATAGCGCGCTCATAACCAGCAATGGTATCGGATAAGGCTTTAAATGCTTCAGGCTTATTGTCTTCAATACCGATCAGGCAGTATCTGGCTCCCACAATTTTTTTAATTAGCAGAATACCCAGAATAATTTCTTCCGGACGGTTACGCATCAGGGCATCATCGCAGGTAATGTAAGGCTCACATTCTGCGGCATTGATGATCAGGGTGTCAGTAGCTTTTTTTCGAGCGGTTTCCAGTTTGGCGGCTGACGGGTAAAGTGCACCGCCAAGGCCGACAATACCTGCCTCAGCCACCTTATCAGTAATTTGTTCCGCACTCAGTGCATGCAGATTTTTATGCTGCGGATCATCCAGGGAAATTAAAGGTGTGCAGTTATCCCAGCGGTCATAGCCGCCATCAGTCTCAATAATGACACATAAAGCTGGCAGACCGGAGGGATGGGGTACCAGCCGTTCTTCAATAGCGGTTACGGTACCGGAACTGGAAGCGTGTACGGGGGCACTGACTGTTCCCTCGGCATGACCAATGAGCTGGCCTTTTTTGATACTGTCTCCGACTTTAACCACCGCTTCAGCCGGATGACCAATATGCTGACTCAGGGGGATTTCCAGCAGACGGGGTATTTCAGCGCTTTCAATAGGGCCTTCATTGGACAGTTGTTTTCTGCCGTCCAGCTTCAGGCCGCCGGGGAAAGACCATAAGCGCTGTATGTGTGTGCTAATACTCATGGGTGAGCATTCTCCGCCAGTACCTGGTCAATAGTAGTAAAAATATTTCCAGTAGGTGTATGGTTAACATCGTACTGGGGTTTTGGCCAGTGCCAGGTGGTAATAGTCTGTTTGACAGGCACCATTTCAATACAGTCAACAGGGCAGGGTGGAACACAGAGCTCACAGCCGGTACATTCACTTTCTATGACCGTATGCATCTGTTTGGAGGCGCCAATAATAGCATCCACCGGACAGGCCTGAATACATAAGGTACAGCCGATACAGAGTTCTTCTATAATAACGGCAACAATAGGGCCTTCATGGGCTTCTTCCTCTTCTTCCAGAGGCAGAACTTCGACATCCAGCAGATCAGCCAGAGCCTGAACGGTATTTTCGCCACCGGGAGGACAGAGGTTAATCGGGGCTTCATCAGCGGCAATGGCCTCGGCATAAGGCCGACAGCCGGGATAAGAGCACTGGCCGCATTGAGTCTGCGGCAGCAGAGCATCAATCTGATCCACTACCGGACTCGATTCTACCTTAAAGACGACGGAGGCCAGACCCAGCAACAGCCCAAACAGGGCTGCCAGAGCAATAATGGCCAGTATACCCCAGAGCATCCTAGTTCAGCCCCTTATCCAGGCCGGTAAAACCTAAAAAAGCAATAGACATTAAGCCGGCCGTGATTAGACCAATGGGAGCGCCCTGGAATATTTCCGGAACATCTGCTGAAGCTAGACGTTCACGAATGGAAGCGAATAACACCATCACCATGGAAAAACCCACCGCAGCGCCAAAACCAAATATAATCGATTCAAAAAAGTTATAGCCGGTCTGAACATTAAGTAAGGCCACCCCTAATACCGCACAGTTAGTAGTAATTAAAGGCAGAAACATCCCTAGCACCTGATACAGCATAGGAGTGGTTTTATGCACCACCATTTCAGTAAAGTTAACGACGGCAGCAATCACCAGAATAAAGGTAATGGTACGAAGATACTCAATATCCAGAGGAATAAGAATATACTGGTTAACCAGATAACTGGAGGCAGATGACAGCGTTAAAACAAACGTCGTCGCCAGCGCCATCCCCGCCGCCACCTCCAGCTTTCTGGATGAGCCCATAAAGGGACACAGGCCAAGAAACTTAACCAGCACGAAGTTGTTAACAAAAATGGTTGAGATTAACAGTAAAAAATATTCGCTCATTTATATAAGCGCTGAGCGCTTCTCCTTATTTCACTCTCATACCAGGCTGCGCACCATTCTCCTGATCCCCGTCAGGATTCAGAATCCACAGATCTTTCCCGCCCGGGCCGGCGGCCAAGACCATGCCTTCGGAGATACCGAAGCGCATTTTTCTGGGGGCCAGGTTGGCGACCATTACCGTTAGTTTGCCCTCCAGGTCTTCTGGTTTGTAGGCGGATTTTATGCCGGCAAAGACATTGCGGGTTTCACCGCCCAGATCCAGTGTGAGCTGGAGCAGTTTATCGGCTTTTTCCACATGCTCGGCCTTAACAATACGGGCTATGCGTAAATCTATTTTGGCAAAATCATCGAAGTTAATGGTTTCGCTAATGGGATCAGCACTTAAGGGTGAATCGTTATCAGCCTTAGCGGGTGTGCTGTCCTGTTTCACTTCGCTCTGGGTTGCCTTAAGTTCTTCTTTGGAGGCATCGATAACTGCCTGCACCCGCTCATCTTCAACCCGCATCATCAGGGGCTTGAATTTTTTAATTTCATGGCTGGTTAAGGGTGTCTGTGCATCGTCCCAGTTCATGCTGTCCAGGTTTAAAAAGTCGACGACCCTGTCGGCCATAACGGGCAGTACCGGTACCAGATAGATGATTAACTGCCGGAACAGGTTTAAACCCATACTGCAGACATTATGCACTTCCTGTTCTCTGCCTTCTTCCTTAATGGCCTGCCAGGGTTTTTTATCATCAATATACTGGTTGGCATGATCAGCCAGAGCCATAATTTCCCGCACGGCCTTGCTGAATTTACGAGCTTCATAATGCTGTGCAATGGCATCAGCAGCATCGGCAAACTGGTCAAATAACTGCGGCTCACTGACGCTTTCTGACAGTGTTGAGTTAAATTCCTTTTTAATAAAGCCGGCACAGCGACTGGCAATATTAACGACCTTGCCCACCAGATCAGAATTAACCCGCAGCCGGAAATCTTCCAGATTTAAATCCAGATCGGTAACACCACTGCCCAGTTTGGCGGCAAAGTAGTAACGCAGGTACTCCGGATTTAACTGCTCCAGATAGGTTCGGGCCTTAATAAACGTGCCTCGGGATTTGGACATTTTCTGTCCGTCCACGGTCAGAAATCCATGGGCAAAAATAGCCGTCGGGGTTCTGAAACCGGCGGCGTGCAGCATAGCCGGCCAGAACAGACCATGGAAATAAATAATATCCTTGCCGATAAAATGGTACAACTCACTTTGGCTGTCTGATTCCCAGAAACTGTCAAAATCAATGCCTTCGCGGTCGCACAGGTTCTTGAAACTGGCAATATAACCAATGGGAGCATCCAGCCAGACATAAAAATATTTGTCGGTAGTGCCGGGAATTTCAAAACCAAAATAAGGCTTGTCGCGGGAAATATCCCATTCCTGTAGACCAGCCTCAAACCATTCCTGTAATTTATTGCTGACTTCATCCTGTAAATGACCGGATGCCGTCCACTCCTTTAACATGGGTTCGAAGTCCGGTAATTTAAAGAAAAAATGTTCTGAATCTTTTTCAACAGGTTTAACCCCAGAGACCGCAGACACGGCATTTTTTAATTCAGTGGGGCTGTAGGTGGCACCGCAGACTTCACAATTATCGCCGTATTGATCAGCGGCACCGCATTTTGGACATTCACCCTTGATAAAGCGATCCGGTAAAAACATTTCTTTTTCAGGATCATAAGCCTGGGATATGGTGCGCTTGCTGATATGGCCGGCATCGTTCAGGCGGTTATAAATGGTTTCAGCAAAAAAGCGGTTTTCCGGGCTGTGAGTGCTGTAATAATTGTCAAAGGCAATGGCAAAGTCCTTAAAGTCCGCTTGGTGTTCCTTGCTGGTTTCTGCAATCAGCTGTTCCGTGGTAATGCCTTCGGACTGGGCTCGCAGCATAATGGGGGTTCCGTGAGCATCATCGGCACAGACATAGTAACATTCATGACCTTGCATTTTCTGAAAGCGTACCCATATATCGGTCTGGATATATTCAACAAGATGTCCCAGATGGATAGAGCCATTGGCATAGGGTAATGCACTGGTCACCAGGATTTTTCTTTTGCTGTTATTTTGCGCAGTAGTCGAATTCGCTTGTGTTGCCATGAACGGAAAACCTTTTGTTAATACCTTATAATACGCATATTTTAATTATGGGTATTAATGACGGTATAATCGGTAAATTAATAGTCTATTAGTTGTTTAATATTAAGTTGAGCGTGGAAAAATAAAACACGCTATCTTACCAATTTTAACGGTTCTTTCACAAGCGTGGCTGGACTGAAAACCGCTTTTGCCGGACATCCAGACTTAATCTCAGGTCTCTCTCCTGAGTATATTCTTGAGTATATTAAAGAAATCTGTATAATACCCTACTTATTTACTAAGGATTTAGCAGAATTCGGATTTGAATTCAACCTAAATAAATCAGTTGAACCTACTGCGAATGATCAGAGTGCTGAATCTACAAGGATTTACAGGTTATTTTGGCTTTATTCGTAGTCACCCTACGGGTGAAGTCAAAATGTTCTGGAAAGCATTGTAGATTCAGCACTCTGATCATTCGCAGTAGGTTCAACTGATTTATTTAGGTTCAAACTTTAACAGGTGGAGTTTTTTACCATGGCAACTGCAGAGCAAGTTGAAGAAAAATTAAAAGAATTTATTGACCCTTACCTTGAAACCGATCTGGTTTCTGCCAAGTGTGTTAAAAATGTTCAGGTGGACGGTTCAAAAGCAATCGTTGATATTGAACTGGGTTTTCCGCATCAGGGTTATGAGCAGGAATTAAGCGAAAAACTGACCACCCTGTTAACAGAAATTGACGGTATTGATGAAGTTGAAGTCAATATCAGCAGTAAAATTGTTATTCATGCCGTGCAAAAAGGCGTACAGCCTATTCAGGGTGTTAAAAACATTGTTGCTGTAGCGTCCGGTAAGGGTGGTGTGGGTAAATCCACAACTACGGTAAACTTGGCACTGGCACTGGCTAAAGAAGGTGCCAGCGTTGCCGTACTCGATGCGGATATTTACGGCCCCAGTATGCCGCGTATGTTAGGTATTAGCGGCAAGCCTGAATCTGAAGACGGTCAGTCTCTGGAACCCCTGGTTAATTACGGTATCCAGACCATGTCCATTGGTTTTCTGATTGATGATGATACTCCGATGATCTGGCGTGGTCCTATGGTCACCCAAGCACTGGAACAGTTATTTAAAGATACCCGTTGGAAAGATGTTGACTATCTGGTCGTGGATTTGCCGCCTGGCACCGGTGATGTCCAGCTGACCCTGGCCCAGAAGATCCCTGTCAGTGGTGCGGTAATCGTAACTACACCTCAGGATATTGCCTTACTGGATGCCCGTAAAGGTCTGAAAATGTTTGAAAAGGTGAATGTCCCGGTACTGGGTGTGGTAGAAAATATGTCTACTCATATTTGCAGTAACTGCGGTCATGAAGAACGTATCTTTGGTGAAGGCGGCGGTCAGCGTATGTCTGAAGAAGAAAATGTTGACTTATTAGGCGCCCTGCCTCTGGATATGAGCATTCGTCAGCTGGCGGATGACGGTAAACCCACTGTGGTTTCTGAGCCAGACAGCCGTATTACTGAGCTGTATGTTGATATTGCCCGTAAGGTTGCGGCCAAGCTGGCACTTAAAGCCCGTGATTACACTAACCGTTTCCCTAAAATTGTTATTAAAAATGATTAGTGTTTAAGACGGTTTTAAAAAGCTTTAAGAATAAACACGCTTAAAGTTAGATAACGTCTTAAAAGCCGCTGTACATAATTTTGTGCAGCGGCTTTTTTTGTTTCTCACTTGTTTTTATTATTTATCAAATAGATAATAGGAGGCAATAAAAAAGCGGCATGGTTCGCTTTTTTTATGGTATCTGATAAAAAATAAAATAATTTAAACAGCTAATTTAAAAATAATGTGAGTACCAGATTCTATGAGTATTAAATCCGATCACTGGATCCGTTCCATGGCTGAAAATGAAGGCATGATAGAGCCTTTTGAAGGCAACCAGGTTAAAGAAGTCAATGGTCAGAGGATTGTATCCTATGGTACTTCCAGTTATGGCTATGATGTACGCTGTTCCAGAGAGTTTAAAATCTTTACCAATATTAATTCCGCAATTGTCGATCCCAAGGATTTTGACGATAACAGCTTTGTGGATGTTGAGTCCGATGTCTGTATTATCCCGCCCAATTCTTTTGCGCTGGCGCGTACTGTAGAATATTTTCGTATTCCAAGAAAAGTTCTGACGGTCTGTCTGGGTAAATCCACCTATGCCCGCTGCGGTATTATTGTTAATGTAACTCCCTTGGAACCGGAATGGGAAGGGCATGTGACACTGGAATTTTCTAATACTACGCCTTTACCGGCAAAAATATATGCTAATGAAGGCGTTGCACAAATGCTGTTTTTTGAATCGGATGAGGAATGTGATATTTCCTATAAAGATAAAAACGGTAAATACCAGGGGCAAACCGGGGTGGTTACGCCGAGAACCTGATTATGACTAATAGTATTACTGCCACAATAAAATTCTCTTTTAAGGGAGAAACATTTTCACCGTCTGCCAGAATTGACCTCGACGAGCTTTTTGCTTCTAAACCGATTCTGGAACCGGGTGTCCCCCAGTATGCCTATAATATGATAGCCAAAAATGGTGAAATTGACGGCTATTCCTATGCTTATGAAGTGATGCTGGCCAGTGAAGTTGTCTTTAGTGAACCAACAGGCTTGGCGGGTGAATGCCTGCAGGGAAATAAATTTGATTTTGAATGTTTTCAGCAACGCTGGTTATACCAGCAAAAACTGGAAACAGTGCAGGATATTGCCTTACGTCATTTGAAAGTTGAGGATATTGAACAACAGCCAGAATTACGTGATGCCTTGCTGGAAGCCCTGGAAAAGTCCATTTAAGATAATTTTTTGGTCATTTGCTTTATATCAATGTTTTTTTAATTCGATTTCTATTAATATTAGCCTGTTTTACACAATCAAGCCCTTACTAACTTAAACAAAGACAGACTGAAAACAGTATGTTTGCAGTGTGGTCTAAAAAATAAAAAGGGCATTTTAAATTTTTTCTTTTCCTGAGGGTTATAAAATGAAAAGCTTACTACAATCGTCAATGATTGCCGGCTCTGTATTGCTTGTCGGCAGTCTTATCTCCAATGCTCATGCCTGGACGGATGATATCGACTCTATCGATGATGTCAATAAGGCCTGTAAATTTGAACCGAATGCCCAGTGTACTTCGGCAGTGGGTGCTAAACTTGCTGGCATTGATATGAATGGCGCCTCCATGACTACTATGCGTCTGGACAAGGCCAATCTGCAGCACGCCAATCTGTCGTATTCGCCCCTTGATATGTCCAATTTTAAAGGTGCTGATATGATGCTGGTTAACCTGGAAGGAGCGCATATGCATGCGGTTAATTTACAGGATACTAACCTGATGCTGGCTAATATGAAGAAGGTCAATCTGCTGGATGCTGACTTACGTGGTGCTAATTTGCGGGGTGCAAACCTGCAGGGCGCTATACTGATCCAGGCTAAACTGGGTAATGCCACCTGGGTGGATGGTCGGATCTGTGCTGAACAGTCTGTTGGAGAGTGCCTGTAATTTTTTAAAAAACCTTACGAGCATGGTTATTCTGTCCATGCTCAATCTTTATTTCTTTTCTAAAAAACTGATGTTTATCGGTTTCCTGCCGTTATAGATCCTGAACTCCTGTTTTTATTTTTGATTAATTTAGGTTTAATTTGAATAATCTGTATCTGTTGCCTATTCTCAAACAGATGGTTTTCTATTTTTATTTAATCTTAAGAAGATACTACAATGAAGCCAAACATACAGCCTCTGGATATAGAGCGAACACTGCCTGAAAATTCTTATATAGTGTCCAAGACTGATACTAAGGGGCGTATTACCTATGCCAACCGTATTTTTATGGACATGGCAAAATACAGTGAAAAGGAACTATTAGGCATTCAGCACAATATTATCCGCCATCCGGATATGCCTCGGGGGCTTTCAAGTTTGTCTGGGATACTATTTCAAAGGGTGAAGAAGTCTTTGCCTACGTAAAAAACCTGGCTAAAGACGGTCATTATTACTGGGTTTTTGCCAATATCACGCCAGATAGGGATGCCTCCGGCAATATTTCCGGTTATCTTTCTGTTCGCCGCAAGCCTTCCCGTGAAGCCCTGGCGGTTATTGAGCCCATTTATCAGAAAATGCTGGAAATTGAAAAACAACACCATGCCAAAGATCAAATGGACTACTCCATAGCTTTTCTGGTGGACGCATTAAATTCTAAAGGAGTGAGTTATGAAGAATTTATCCTTGCGATTTAAGATAAATCTACTGATTCATGGCTTTAATTTTCTGATTTTTTCCCTGTTGTTAGTGGTGTTTTTTCAGCATGGTATTAATTACTGCTATCTTGGTTTCTGGATAATATCCAGTGCCTATGGTATTTATGCCCTGTATTTTGTTAAACGACCTTTTGAGATGCTGGAACAGATAACGGAAATTATGAGTGATGCCAGTCATGGCCGGTTTGGCAGTAGAATTACCAATATTAATGTAGAAAAAGAACTGTATGATATGGCCTGGCATATTAATGATCTGCTGGATCAGATCGAACCTTTTTTCAGGGAAGTAAATACTACTTTTAACTCGGCTTCTCAGGGCAGGTTTTTTCGTAAAACCCAGCCGGAAGGGTTACATGATGATTTTAAAGTTTCACTGTAAAATCTGAGCACTAGGAATTATGGAAGAAAATGCCGCTTATGTTAATCGCAATGACTTATTATCCCGTCTGAGTAATTTGAATATCAGTAAAATGCTCTCAAATCTGAAACTTAATCAGCAGGATATGAGGAATATTACTGAACAAATGTCCGGTGTGGTTGAAATAGCGAGGGAAAATGCCGATGATGTTGCCAGTGCTCAACAGGAACTAAAGCATATTGTTAAAGTGCTCAAAGAAGTAATGAATCGAGTGGATGTAACCAGTAATGCGATTGAAAGCCTGAATGAACACAGTGTAAGAATGAATGATGTCATTACCATGATTGCCGGTATTGCAGAACAGACCAATCTGCTGGCATTAAATGCGGCCATTGAAGCTGCGCGTGCCGGTGATCAGGGCAGGGGCTTTGCCGTGGTGGCCGATGAGGTCAGAACTCTGGCAGCCAATACCAAGGATGCGACCGATGAAATTACCACTATGATTGCGAGCATTACCAGTGAAACGAAAAAAATGCTGGTGGATTCAGAACAGATGCGGGAAATGACTAATGAATCTCAGGAACAGATTAAGGCCTTTGAAAAACGTTTTACCAGCTTCTCTACAGCCACACAGACTACCTTAAATAAAATTTCCTATGCACAGAAGGTTAATTTTGCCTCCTTGGTTAAAGTTGATCACCTGGTCTATAAACAGAATGCCTATCTTGCCATGAGTCAGGGTCAGGAATCTGATGAGGCCAGAGCCGTCAGTGTGGATCATCATAACTGTAATCTGGGTAAATGGTATTACGAGGGTGAAGGACAGGAGTATTTCGGTCAGCTTCAGGCCTTTAAAGATCTGGAAAAACCACATTCCATTGTCCATAAGGCAACCCATGCAATTATTGAATTAATTGGCCAGAACTGGGAGCAGGATAAGGCTGTTAAGGAGCAAATTGTGCAGGGCTTTGAAACGGTGGAAAATGCCAGTGATCAGGTGCTTCGTTTACTGAATACTCTTGTTCATGAGCAGGAAAAAGCGGATCATTAAATACAGAAGTTCCTGAAAATCAGGCAAAAGAACTTACGTTTTAATTTCCGGTCATGCCTTCCTGATAGGAAACCAGGGTAGAAACAAAGTCCGGTTTGCCTGGTTCTTCCTGGACAATTTTAACTGGCAGGTAATTCAGCTCGGGAGCGCACCATAGGGTAATATTTTTGTCCTTCCTGTAACGGTGATGATAAATTTTCAGGGTTTTGTAACTGCCCAGTGAAGTATAGACTCTTTCTTCCCCAAGAATTTTAAAATCATACTCCTTAATGCGTCCGCCATCGGCAATATTCAGGCGAAATTCTTTATCCTGCCGGGTTTCATTATTTTGCAGAAAGAGCATCATGGCCAGTTGATAAGAAAGCTTGTCAACAGTGCTGTCCGGTATATCCATAACCCATTTACTGTTTTTGTGCTTGTGGTGATTGGTGACTTCTTTTTTATCCCAGTCAAACAGCAGTTCAACATTGCGGCGGGTCGTATTGTTCCGTATCTGTAAAAAACTGTATTTCTGGGGATAAATTTTATTATCCCGTATCAGGCCTTCGCTTTGTTCATTGCGGGTCTCATCTTTTTTAAAAGCCAGCAGACCAACGGGCATGGAATAGGATTTAAAATGATAGAAGACCTCGCTGTCATCTTCCTTGCCATTATCATCTTTGTTACTTAAGCTTAGGGAGTTGATGACATTAATGCCTTCCAGACCCATAGCGGTCACCATATAGGTAGCGACAAAGGGTCTCAGAGTTGTGCCGGGATGTGAATGTGACGCATCAGCTCTTAATGTACCTGAGGCGATACTAAAGAACAATAACGGCAACAAAAACAACAAGAAAGACAGTTTAGACAATAAGATTTTGTTCATACCGGTTTGCCGTCTAATAAAACCTGGTTGCCGGATAATTGCAGCCGTTTTTCTGCAATCCATTGAATGACCTGCGGGTAGGCCTTATGTTCCTCTGCCAGTACCCGCTGTGCCAGCACCTGTTCTGTATCACCGGCCATTACCGGTACGGTTTTCTGCAAAATAACTGGGCCGCCGTCCAGTTTGGAACTGACAAAGTGAATGCTTAAACCATGCTCATTATCACCGGCTTCCAGTGCTCTGCGGTGGGTATGCAGGCCCCGGTATTTGGGCAATAATGAGGGATGGATATTAATCATTTTACCGTAATAATGATTGACAAACTCATCGGTCAGAATACGCATAAAACCGGCCAGTACAATCAGCTCGGGCTGGTATTTATCAATGGTTTTAATTAACTGGGTATCAAAACTTTCCCGGCTGTCAAACTGGTGATGTTCAATGACTTCCGTAGGAATACCGGCCTGTTGCGCCCGCTGCAGACCGTAGGCATCGGCCTTATTGCTGATCATCGCCATAATCCGGGCATTAAGCCGGCCCTCGCTTATGCGGTCAATAATGGCCTGAAGGTTACTGCCGCTGCCGGACAGAAGGACTACAATCGGCAGGGCGGGTACAGAGCTGTTGTTATCTTCTGTCATTAAATAATACTGACAGTGGGTTCTTCATTATCACTGGCTTCAATGGTGCCCAGAGTAAATACGGTTTCACCCTGTTGCTCAAGCAGTTCAATGGCCTGTTGTTGCTGCTCAGGCGCTACTACCACAACCATGCCGATACCACAGTTAAAGGTACGGTACATTTCAGTGGCTTCAATATTGCCCTGTTCCTGTAACCAGTTAAAGACTTCAGGACGCTGCCAGCTGTCTGACTGGATAACGGCCTGGGTATTGGCCGGCATGACCCGGGGCAGATTTTCCAGCAGACCACCGCCGGTAATATGGGAGAGGGAATGAATATCCACCTGCTGAGCCAGAGCCAGCAGGGATTTAACATAAATTCGGGTGGGTTCCAGTAAACGGTTGCCCAGGGTGTCACCGTCAAAAGCACTGTTTAAATCAGCCCCGGACACTTCTATGACTTTGCGGATCAGGGAGTAACCGTTTGAATGTGGGCCGCTGGAAGCCAGTCCCAGCAGGACATCACCCTGATGGACTTTGGAGCCGTCAATGATCTGTTCTTTTTCCAGAATTCCAACGCTGAAACCGGCCAGGTCATAATCATCACCTTCATACATGCCGGGCATTTCTGCCGTTTCGCCGCCAGTGAGAGCACAACCGGCCAGTCGGCAGCCTTCACTGATCCCTTTTATTACATCAGTAGCGCTATCCAGATCAAGATGACCGGTGGCATAATAATCCAGAAAGAACAACGGCTCGGCACCGGCAACAATCAGATCATTGACACACATGGCCACCAGATCAATACCAATCGTATCATGTTTGCCGATGTTAAGTGCCAGTTTCAGCTTGGTACCTACGCCATCGGTACCGGAAACCAGTACCGGGTTTTTATAGCGGTCTAGGGGCAGTTCAAACAGGGCGCCAAAACCGCCCAGTCCGCCTAATACGCCGGGCCGATGCGTGGCTTTGGTGAACGGCTTGATACGTTCGATTAGAGAATTGCCTGCATCAATATCAACTCCGGCATCACGATAACTGAGCGATTGTTTACTCACCTAGTACTCCTGGCTAGTGTAAATTAAAACAGGCATTATACTGCAAACACAGTTATGGAATCCAGATGGATATACTCAGGAGGCATTTTTTGATACCCTATCGGGTCAGGTAATCTGGATAGAAAATATGAAATTAAACTTATTATTACAGGGTAAACTGCACAGCCGCTTAGCGCTTCTGGCCGGGCTGATTTTCTTTAACCTGCTGGTCTGTGGCCAGGTGTTTGCCGGCAGTGCTGTCAAGCTGTATGATGCCACCATTAAGGTCAGTGAAAATAAACCGGAAAAACAGCTTATTGAAGAAGCCTTTACCCATGTGCTGATAAAAGTTACCGGACATTCAGATATCAGCGCCTCAACAGCTTATCCTGCCATGCTGGCCAAAGCCCAAGATGCTATTTCCCAGTTTCGTTATGATTTTAAAGCGCCTGAAACGACTGACAGTGATGCAGACAACAATCCGGGACAAACCGATCTGCAAAAAGAACCGAAAAAAGAGAAATGGTTCTGGGTACGTTTTAATCCCGGTATGATTGACAGCATGCTTAAACAGGCTCAGTTGCCGATCTGGGGCAGGGTGCGTCCTAATACCCTGGTGTGGCTGGCCATGGATGCCTGCGGTCAGCGGGCTCTACAAAGTGAGTATGAACAGCCGCAAATATACCAGGCCTTAAAACAGCAGGCGGATGAGCGGGCTATTCCGCTGACGTTCCCGTTTCTGGATCTGCAGGATCAGAATAATATTTCTGCCACGGATATCTGGGTTAATTTTAATGATGCCATTTTACTGGCTTCACGGCGTTACCAGTCCCAGGCAGTTTTAACCATCCGCCTGATGCAGAATAAAAAAGCTGTCTGGAACAGTCAATGGAATCTGTTAATGTTGGGACAGGTGCAGAGCTGGCAATTACAGGATAAGGATCAGACACATTTACTGTCAGCCGCTATTGATGAGCTGGCGGATCGGCTGGCCCGGCAGTTTGCCCAGGTCAGCAGTGATACCGATAGTGCTAATGATGTGCTGGTGCAGATCAATAATGTCAGCAACTTCCAGGAATTTCAGGAACTGGATGATTACCTGCGTAATCTGGCCAGTGTTAAAGCACTGGGGCTGCTTATGACGCAGCAGGACAGAGTGGTTTATAAAATTACCTACCGGGGTAATAAAAACGCATTGATCCAGGAAATTCGACTGGGTGATATGCTCAATAGTGTTGAGCGTAGTCATAATAATAGCCTGGATGTAAACCTTAATGATGCACGGGAATTTAAACCGGTCATTCTGGATAACAGCCATGAGCGGGGAAACAGCCCTGAGCCGGAAAAAGGCCATGAGCCGGGTTCAGCTCTGTCTGAAAGGGAAAAAGCCCTTAAATCTCTTGATGCAGGTACCTCCACTTCCATGGATAACCCCCAGGGACAGAATATTCAGGGACAAAACAATAGTACGGCGAAAAGATCATCCCGTACATTAATACCTGATCTGGAATACTGGCTGGTGCGTTAAAATAACGCAACCACAGGGATAAATTTAAGGACTGTTTAAGGATTGAGTGATGAGCGAATCACAAAAGTGGATGTTATTGTCCATAGTGCTGTTAATCGGCTGGCTGTTTTATCTGTTATCGCCCATATTAACACCCTTCCTGGTTGCGGCTCTGATCGGTTATCTGGGTGATCCCCTGGTGGACCGGCTGGAAGCCAGAAAACTGTCCCGAACCCTGTCCGTGACCATTGTCTTTGTAGTCTTTACTTCCGTTTTACTGCTGGTACTGGTGCTACTGGTACCGCTGCTCGAAAGCCAGATTATGGCACTGTATCGCAAGCTTCCGGATTTTATTGATTTTATTCAGCAGAAAGTCATGCCTTATATTCTGAATTTAACACATACTGATCCGGCTGATGGCGGACTGGATTTCTCAGGTTTTAAAATTGCCCTGCGGGAAAACTGGCAGAGCATTGGCGGACTGGCCGGGCAGGTGGTTAATTCTATTTCCCAGTCCAGTATGCTGATTTTGGCCTGGCTATCCAATATGGTTTTAATTCCCGTTATTGCCTTTTACTTTATGCGTGACTGGGATATTCTCGTGGAAAAAATCGATCACCTTCTTCCTCGTCATATAGAACCTCTGGTAGCTCGTCTGGCCAGGGAATCAGATGAAGTACTGGCGGCATTTTTACGCGGTCAGCTGCTGGTTATGGCCTGTCTGGGCTTTATTTATTCCGTGGGATTGTGGATAGCCGGACTGGAGTTTGCTCTGCTGGTGGGGCTGCTGGCAGGTCTGGTCAGCTTTGTGCCTTACCTGGGGTTTATTGTCGGCGTTCTGGCAGCTCTTATTGCCGCCTTGATACAGTTTCAGGATCTGAGCCTATTAATGCCCATTGCAATTGTTTTTGGTATCGGCCAGTTAATTGAAAGCCTGTTGTTAACGCCGTTGCTGGTGGGTGACAAAATTGGTCTGCATCCGGTGGCCGTTATTTTTGCCATTATGGTGGGCGGTCAGTTATTCGGTTTTGTGGGAGTGCTGATTGCACTGCCGGTTTCAGCGGTTATTATGGTATTACTGCGGCATCTGTACCAGTCTTATGTGTCTAGCGGTTTATATGCTATCCAGACACCCGGGCAGGAATCATAAATGCCATATCAGGAATTTACCAGACGTCTGAATGCCTTAAAAGCATTATCCGCTTCCCCGTTGTTTGCCGGTAATAAAATTGGCCTGGAAAAGGAAAGCCTGCGGGTCAGTCATACGGGTACACTGTCTTTATTATCCCATCCTGAAGCACTGGGCTCGCCATTAACGCATCCCTATATCACTACGGATTATTCTGAAGCTCTGACCGAGTTTATTACTCCGCCTTTTGAAAATATAAAAGATTCCCTGAATTTTCTGCAAAATACCCAGAAGTTTGTCTATCAAAACCTGGACAATGAAATTCTCTGGGCCACCAGTATGCCCTGTGTGGTGGCTGGTGAGTCCAGTATTCCTCTGGCCCGCTACGGCAGTTCCAATGCCGGTACCATGAAAACCGTTTATCGCCGGGGACTGGGTCATCGTTACGGCCGGGTAATGCAGGTGATTGCCGGAGTGCATTTTAATTTTTCCCTGGCAGAATCCTTCTGGCCCGTACTGCAGGAAATAGAAGGCGATAGCCGGGACTTACAGGATTATATTAATAGCCGTTATTTTGACCTAATCCGCAACAGTCAGCGTATGGGCTGGCTGGTGCCTTATTTGTTCGGTGCTTCTCCGGCCGTGTGCAAGTCCTTTTTAGTGGGCGGTTCTACGACACTGGCGGAGTTTGATAATACTTCCTATTATGAACCTTATGCTACCTCCCTGCGTATGGGAGATATCGGCTATCAGAATAATAAGGAAAACGAGACCGGTATTAAGGCTTGCTATAAAGACATTGACTCTTATATTGCCAGCTTGACCTGGGCCATAAATACGCCCTATGAAGGTTATAAAAAATTCGGCTTTCTGGTGGACGGTCAGTATCAGCAGTTAAATTACAATATTCTGCAAATTGAAAATGAATACTATTCCACTATACGTCCCAAACAGCTCCTGCAGGGGAATGAAAAACCCACTATTGCCTTGCGCAAACGCGGTGTAAAATATGTTGAACTGCGTTCCCTGGATGTCAATGCCTACGATCCGCTGGGCGTCAATGAGGATCAGCTGTATTTTCTCGAAGCCTTTTTATTATTCTGTTTATTGCAGGACAGCCCGATTATTGAGCTGCCTGAACAGGCTGAAATTGATCACAATGAAATGCTTACTGCCCACAGGGGGCGGATGCCTGGTCTTAAACTGTCTCGTCAGCAAAAACAATACCGTTTAAAAGACTGGGCCATGGAAGTTATGCAGGAAATGACAGGAGTATGTGAATTACTGGATAGTGACGATCCGCACAAGCCCTATACCGCCAGCTTAAATAAGCAGACTCAGGCTGTTCAGGATCCGGAACTGACTCCCTCAGCCCGAATGCTGGATGATATGCGCCAGGATCATGAAAGCTTCCACCGTTTTGCTGAACGCATGTCCCGCCAGCATTTTCATTATTATAAAAATATTGAGCTAAACCCGGAACAGGAGCAGTTTTATATAGGTGAAACAGAAAAATCTATTAAAAAACAGCAGCAGATAGAAGCGTCTGATACACAGAGTTTTGAAGAATATCTGGACGAATATTTTGCTCAGAGCTGATATTAGAGCGGTTATTAAAACAGATGTCGCTCAATAAATTCTTCCACAAACGGCTCCCGCTGAGCGCTATGAAAGCGATCCACTTCCTCGCCATTAACAAAAGCAATAACGGTAGGAAATCCGCGTACTTTATAACGCCCGGCAATACGCATATTTTCATCCGCATCCACCTTTGCCAGTAAAAACTCACCACCATAGGCTTTGGATAGTTTATCCAGAATGGGCATTAAAACCCGGCAGGGTCCGCACCAGTCAGCACTGATATCAACTAAAACCAGCCGTTTATGCGATTCCTCAATAACGGTATGCTCAAAGTTCTGCTCGGTGGCATCCACTACATAAACTTCCGGCCCCAGTTCCGAGTGTAAATCTGGGTGATTATGTATATCCATTCAAGTTCCTGTCTTTAAATCAAATTTCGGCTTATTATCCTGAATTTCAGAGCGTATATCCATATCTGCAGACAAAAAAGCCCGTCTCTCAGAAGAAAGACGGGCTTTGTATTGCTTTAGCCTGTAACTAAACGGGCTGATAAATCAGCCAGTATGAGTTATTTTTTGGCGGCATCCTGTTTTGCGGGTGCTGCTGCAGGTGCCACTGCTGGATGTGGTGCAGGGGCTGCATAAGGTGCATAACCGTAACCATAGGGAGGATAATCATTGTTGATATAACGCTGATCACCATAACCCTGATAACGGTTGTCCAGGTTATTATAGCCATTACCATAACCACTGCCTTCCAGAGAACCGCGGGTATTACCACGGCCACGACCGCGGACACGGGCTTTAATGGTTATTTCTACGTCACCATCCATATCGGCATCAGCAGAACCATCACCCCAGCCATTGCCATAAGCATCATTATTAAAGTTGTTATAAGCATTACCGTTTAAGTTGGTATTACTGTCACTGTCATCACTCCATGGGCCGCCCCACCAAGCAGAAGCCGAGGCAGAAATCGTAACAGCTCCAACAATAGCGGCTGCAATTATTAGTTTTTTCATTTTATACTCTCCAGTATTCTTTTTAACAGTCATATTCTTCTGTTTATTGTTATGTGTTTGTGTTGTTGCTGTTTTATCTTATAGCTTATATAGATTGAATATAAGTTGAACCTTTTAATATTCAACCTGTCTACTTATGTGATGAATTAAGTATATTGCTAAGTATTAATATAAACAATTAGTAATTTCCCTAATTGTGACTACTTTTTTCATGGTTTAAGTGATTTACACAGCTTAAACAGTCAGGGCCAATTGAAAACTGACCACTTCGCCCTTATACTATCAAGTAAGGGGATGAAACGGCTTCGACAGAGATTGGAACCCTGAAGTTCATGCCGAGAAATTTCAGTACTCTCGTAAAACAGTCTGGAAACTTAAAGTAATTGCAAACGATGATAATTACGCTCTAGCTGCTTAAAAACCGGCTAGCTTTTGACTACCTTTATCTGTGGGGGTAACTCAGAAGTCACTTTACGCAGCTTTCGCCCGTTATTCAGTCCGAGTTTAGCGGGTTAAACTTTAAACGGACTCGTGAGGATTTGCCTTGGCTACCCGGCAAAAACTCATTAAAACTACCGGTAGTGCTAAGCATGTAAAAAACTGATGGCAGAAGGTTTCTGGACGCGGGTTCGACTCCCGCCATCTCCACCATTTGAAAAAAGACAACCCGTCTCTCCGGGGTCATTCTCCGGGGCGACGGGTTTTCTATTTCCCCTTGTATTCAAAGGGTTTGGGCGGTTTTCACATCGACGACCACCCCCTCTCCACCCGCCTCATTTCTACCATTCTCCAGCCTTTCATTCTCTGTTTGCCCCCTGATTCTCTGTTTTTTCTGGACGAAGTCCGAAGCTCGTCCGGTGGGGCAATCCCTGTTATATTAAGGATTTGAGCCGACCGGCCAGTTTGGGAGTTATGGAAACACGTCCTGTGGTATGAAAAAGCACCCGAATTTTCGAACCAAAAGTCCCTCGCAGGATTTGAGAAGTGGGATTAATGTGGATTTCCCGACATCCAGTTCAGTATTGTTTAGGAAAATAATCCTTGCCTGCCTGCCATAGATATTTGTCGACCTGCTTCAGGGTAAAAGCTCCAAGCCCGTAAAAATTGCTGAACTGCATTAAGATCTCACGATAAGTTGGGTAGTGCTTGAGGTCGTCTTTCTTGAACTTGAAAAACTTATCCTTCCTCTTGAAGTGCATGAGCATTTTTTCCACAAAGCTGTCATATATCGGATAGTCTTCTGGTATGTGATGACTGCAATATTTGGTGGCAAACGAGTAAAAATTTATGGTTTTATGACCGTTAACCTTAACGATGGCGATATCATTCACAAGAGAGAAGTCCCGATCCGAAAGCCGCTGATCGATCTCTAATTCAACAATATGCTTGGCGACGTTGAATGGGGAAAAAATATTTGTGCTGTAAAAGTCATTCAGCGAGCAGACCTTAATCAAAACATCGTCCATCTCCACATTAAGCGGATATGTTTGGGTAAACAGTTTTCTCAGGCTGCTTTCCTGTAACACATAGTTCTCAAGAGAATCCCATTTCTCGAGATACATGGCTACCTGCTCTGGGCATGGTGACACTTTATTCATAGAGCCCTTCCTCACGAATGAACGTAAAATCATCCACTCCCTCTGGCAGAATGGTAAAATGACACCGGTAGCATTTTTCGTCCTTGATCCATTCAATAGGGTCTTCTTTGAGACGGAAAAATTCCCGTAGGCATTTCGACAGTTCCTGCTTTCGCTTTTTCAACAAATGGTACGGTGTTTCTTTGCGGCTGTTTTTGTCGATCTCCCCACGATTTTCTGCAAAGTCCAGGAGTAGCGTCCACTGCTTTGTTTGGTCTCCATTCTTCTTGCTGTACATGCCCATTTGATAATAGGTGTACCTCCCGCTTTGGCCACCGGCCCAGATCGTAACCGTGTGTCCATTCCTGAACTGGATTTTGATGTCAGACCATCTTGTTCCGTCAGGCGTTGGGAAATGCACCATGCCACCGGAACCAGGCTCCGGGACTTCCTCGTGAAGCGGAGCAAACAGCTCGTCGGGAGTTCGGCGTACCTGAAGGCCACCCTGCTCGTCGAACGGCATCTCTTCTTCAAGCGCCAGGAAGATAGCGTTGCGCTGGGCCAGCATCTGTTCGGTTGGAGGGGATAACCTTCGCCGGGTCAGGGTCAGGAGCACAAAGGGATCGGCATGGAGCAGGCAAAGGGTTTTTGCGACTTCAAGCAGTTCGTCTTGGTCTTCCTGGTGAGTCAGGAATACGGGAAAGATCATTCCAGCCGTGGGCACAAAATCACCCAGCCGCCATGTGCGCCGGCAACCATCAACCTTGCTTTCGCGATGCGTGATTCCTAACGCCGAACAGATATCCTTGTGCAGGGAAGCTCGCTTCACCGAATAAATGAGAATGTCCTGCCGCTTGAGCGGATATGGTTTCTCCTCCTGCTCCGGACAGACCGCCACGATGTCGTTGGGAGCATGTGTCACGACCTTACGCGGACATCCAAGACCGCAATCAGTTCGACACTCCACGGCCGTGGCTGGGTCCTTGGTCAGTTGAAGGTAACGTCTGTGAAAATCCTGAAACCCCGGCCACCCATCAAGATGCTGATGCCACTCGACCAGGGGAGCGGCTTGACCGGGCAGGTCCTCCAGATATCGCCAGAGCACACATTCACTCACCAGCATTCTCCGAATCCGTGACAATGAACCCCCGATTGGTCATCCACTGTTCGATGATTTCAGCGTCGTCATCTCGCTTGAACTGCGCCCGGTTACTTGAACTGAGTTTCAGCGTTCTGGCATTCTTGGAGTCGGTGAACTTGATAAGAAAACTGGCTCTGGTGATAGGGCCGCCGGTAGGAAATGACCATTCGCGCTCGCGTAAGGAGGCGAAGATATCCTCGGCCTTTCTGATCTCCACTTCCTTTTGAGAACCACCGCGGTATATCTGCTACTCTTTAAGTTTTACCCATTCCATACCGTCGATATCATCACACAGCAGGGAGTCTTCACCGATCTCCCGAAGCGGCTCGAGGGTGAACTTGCTCTTGCCGTTGAAGAAATCACTGCCTCCGAAAAAATGCTGCCCGAACTTGGTACGGTAGAGCTCCTTCTCACCTTTGGTTTCGGCGTTCATCCGGATTTCCCCAAGGGCCGGGTTATAGACAATGACATCGAATTTTTCCGGACGAAAATACTGGCTGGAGGACTCACCGTTCTCTATAACGGATTCGCGGGCATAGGGTTTACCATGACGCACTAAGAACCAGGTGTAATCATCTTTCGAATACACATAGACCTTTGAATGTTTCCCCCGGCGTTTCTTAGCGAACCACTCGTCGAGATCGGCCTCCAGCGCCCGGATTGTTTCAGTTGGAGGCTCTTCAAATTCCGGAACAGAGCCGTTGTCGGTTTTGAAATATTCGAATGAACGAGGGCGGAAGAGAAACTGTTCGGCATGAAGGCGTTCAACGAGCTCGCTGTCCTGCATCCATGCTTGAATAGCCAGGTCAGCATGGGCAACATCCTCACCAATTACCACGTCGATGTCGGTACCGGCAATGGCATCCTGGATGGAGTCGAATCCCTCCTGGGTGGACATCTCATTTACGTAATACAGCGCTTCGGCCAGGTCGTCCGGTGTGGACGCGTTCGGATTGAGTAGAGCCTGGCTCAGTGCATTGTAATCCAGTTCATCTCCGTTATCGGCTGGTGGCAACTCAACGCCGCGGTCTGAAAAATAGTCCGCATATGGTGATAAAAATGCAATTAGGTGCCCTAGGGCAATTCTCCGGAGCATTTCCGGCTTTGAAAAGCGGCGCAAATTGAAAGTTGCCATTGTCGTCTCCTACTTTAGTCTGTCAGCCTTCCTTCATAAGGCCCTCTTATTTGTGTTTCCGTCCCACAACTTTACCCAGTACCCGTAAATCATCCTCCGGCCGGACTGTGACCGGTAACAGATCAGGATTCTCCGGGACAAGTGCGATTCGTTTATCCTCAATTCTCAGCCGCTTTACAGTGGCTTCTCCGTTCAATATAGCCACGACGATATCCCCGTTTTCCGCCAGCTGTTGACGTTTCACAATAATCAAGTCGCCGTCGTTTATCCCCGCTCCCGCCATACTGTCATCAGAGACATGAAGCGCGAAAAACTCACCTGACTTGACGGTAGCTGCGTCAATCAGCACTTCACCGATGATGTTTCCTTTCGCGAGGATAGGCTCACCTGTGGCGACTGTCCTTACTACGGGCACCGTCACCAGATTGGCCGCCATATCTTTTGGTCGCTTAGCCACGGTCAATCCGCGTGCCTTGCGGCCTTCACGTTTCAGGAACCCCTTTCGGACCAGCTGATTAATCCGTTCATGCACGCTCGAATGGCTGATTCCAAAGGTCACGCTCAATTCCTTCACCGTCGGCGGATATCCCTTGGCATCGATATGACGACATATCGCGTTCAAGGTGTCCCGCTGCAGTGGTGTAATCTTGTCTGTTTTACTTTTGCCCATGGCTCCCACATTTACCAAAAAGGAAAAGGCCCACTGGGCCGCATAAAAGACTAATATACAACCTGATGCCTATCAGGTCAAGAAATCTTATAAAAACGGACTTCCGACAGTCGAAGGATGCTTTCGGTATGTAACCACAGACAGAACCGGGTTTCGCGCCCGGACGCATAGTTAGAAACCAGACAGCTGACCGGGAGCAGAGCTCAGGCGGTTGTGGGTGCCGGCAACCACGCATCCCAACCGCATGACGGTATCTCGGCATCCACACCGACAACCCGGTCACCTTCGCAGGAGGAACCGATGTTGGATGCCGATTTTGCCCTTGAAACGACCTGCTCTACTCCTTTCGAACCAGACGTACTACCCGATTCGAAGAGACTTTCCCCTGGCAACAGGCTGGATGTCATCGCGTCAATTCTGGCGGTTGCCGTACTGCGCTCAAAGGTCCGTAAAGCAGTTTCCAGCAATAACTTGGCGGATATCGAAGAATCTTCAGGAACTGCCGGAGAAGGACTTGATTAATTGCGGGAACAGAGCGTTCATTCATGACAAACGCGTCCGGAACTTTGGATAAGGAGTTGTATATGAATGACTTACAAGAAACAGCCCGCAACGGAAAGAACGGCGAACGGACCCGGAATTCCGTCCTGCGGCAACTGGCAACGCTCCAGACAATGACGCTGGAGCAACTTCGGGAGAAGTGGCTCGACCTCTATGGCAGCGATCCGCCCCGCTACAAAAAGCAGTTCCTCGTCAAGCGCCTTGCCTATCGCATCCAGGAACTCTTTTACGGGGGTCTGTCAGAAGCCGCCAAAACGCATCTGCGACAAATAGCCCAGGACGATCCGGTGGCTACGGTCGAGCGCAAGGTGTCCGAGGATCGAAAATCCAATGAAAACATCCTGCCGGGCACAAGGTTCGTGAGGGTCTGGAATGACCGTCGATACGAGGTCGTCGCCCGGGAGAAAGGCTTTGAATACGACAGCCGGATCTTTCGATCACTCAGCGCTGTGGCTCGGGAAATCACCGGCACCCGTTGGAACGGAAAGGTCTTTTTCGGCTTGAAGAAGACCTACGGAAAAAAGAACGGAGGTGGCAAGAATGCTTGATAACGTCAACATGACCTCCACCCGGAAGAAGCTGCTGCGCTGTGCTATCTACACCCGAAAAAGTCATGAGGAGGGCCTGGAGCAAGAATTCAACTCGTTGGACGCCCAGCGGGAGGCTGCCGAGGCGTATATCGAAAGCCAACGAATGCAGGGCTGGCGGGGCTTGCCAGATCGCTACGACGATGGTGGATTTTCCGGCGGCAACATGGATCGTCCCGCGTTGAAACGCCTCCTTGATGATGTGGACGACGGAAAAGTGGATGTAATTGTGGTTTACAAAATAGACCGCCTTTCACGTTCGTTGCTCGACTTCACCAGGATGGTGGAAAACTTCAACGAAAGAGGGGTGAGCTTTGTTTCGGTAACACAGCAAATCAGTACCACCGATTCCACCGGTAGAATGATGCTGAATATCCTGATGACTTTTGCTCAGTATGAGCGTGAGGTTATCGGGGACCGTATCAGGGATAAGATTGCGGCGGCAAAACGACGGGGCAAATATTGCGGCGGCCCGGCCATACTTGGATACGATATTGACCGGGAGAACAAGAAACTGCTGGTCAATCCGAATGAAGCGCCGCTGGTACAACATATTTTCCGGCGATTCACACAACTCGCCTCGGCCAGAAAGCTCGCGCAGGAACTCAATGAGCAGGGATACAAAACCAAGTCGTGGGTCACGAAGAAAGGGAAACACCGGGAAGGGACCGAATGGAATACCGGCCACATCTACCGCTTGTTGAGCAACCGTATATACAATGGCGAAGTGGTCCACAAGGGTGAAGTTTATCCTGGAGAGCACCAGGCCATCGTCGAGAAGGAGTTGTGGGAGAAGGTCCAGTCGACTCTTTCGGAGAACACCCGGGCCAAGCAAAGCAAAGCCCGGAGCAAAATGATCTCCCCGCTACAGGGAGTGATTCGCTGTGGTCATTGTGACTGTTCGATGGGACCCACCTACACCCAAAAAGGCGAGCGGCGCTACACCTACTACATCTGTGAGAAGGATGCCAAGAGAGCTGTCAGCCGATGTCCGCTGAAGCGGGTACCGGCCGGAGACATTGAGAAGGCCGTACTGGAACAGCTGGGCGCTGTATTCCGAACGCCGACGCTGGTGGCCAAAACCTACTTCGCGGCCAAGGAGATGGAAAAAGCTGAACGGGAAAGGTTGACGAAACAGAAAGAGCAGCTTGAAGAGGACCTCGCTGCGGCCCGTAAACGAGCACTTGAACTGATGTCACCTGACAACAGCGAGCCTGACCGGGAAGAAAAACTGGCCAAGATCAACCAGCGGGCGGTGGCATCGACCCGACATCTGGTAAACGTATCGGCCGGATTGCGGGTGTTCGAGAATGATCAAGTAACAGAGCGGGATGTATCGGAAGCCTTCGAGAGCATCGAAATCTTCTGGGATGACCTGTTTCCCCTGGAACGAAACCGGCTTGTGAGGCTGCTGATGAAGAAAGTGGAAATCCGGGAAACCGGTATCGATATGGAACTCAAAACCAATGGCTTGACAAGCCTCATCACCGAGCTGACCGGACTGGCGTGTGAAGTCAGGGAACGGAGGAATGGTAAATGAACAAGCAACCCACCATCACTGTTACCGAGACCGGAAATCTGCATATCCATATCCCGATGCTGATCCGGCGGATGCGCGGACGGAAGGTCATCATCGCACCCAAGGCGCTTGACGGCGATGTTCCCGACAGTCCGGGAACGGTACAGACCGCTATCGTGCAGGCTCTGGCCCGGGCGTCCTCCTGGGCGGAGGTGCTTGAGAGCGGTGAAGTCAAGTCCATCAGTGATCTCGCGATGAACCTGGATGTGGACAACTCCTATGTGGCCCGTATTCTGAAGCTGTCCACGCTCGCCCCCGACATCGTCGAGGCGATCTTGAATGGTGAGGAGCCGACCGGCCTGTCGCTGGCCAAACTGACCAAAACCTTCCCTACGGACTGGGATGAGCAACGGACCATGTTCGGCTTCACCTCAGCCTGAACGCCAACCACATAATTAAGCCGACACATGGGCCGACCTTCGCGGGCGGCTTTTTTTGTGCCAGTTTTCGGTGAAATCAGCAAAGCCAACGAAATTTCACTGAGGGGTGGCAAAAAAAGTTAAGAAATATTTCCCTCCTCCAATTCCGCCATCCCCCTGTTTTTCAAGACAATTCGCCGGTCTTTCCATTCTTCAGCCATCCACCATCAAGAGCCCCAACGAAATTTCGCCAAAGAAGGGTGACAGGTCTGGTGAACAGAAAAACGTTCACGACCTCACCCGGATAAAGCATGCCGGACCTGTTTTCCGGGAGGTCTTTAGCAGAGGAGGTTCGGCATGACCAAAGTGGCAACAAAGGCATCGCTGTCTCCAGGGCGGAGACGCCTGTTGGAGCTGATGCAGGGAATCAATTTCGGGCGGATCGAAGAGTTGACCGTGCGCGACGGTGAGCCGGGTTTCGATCCGCCACCGCAAGTGGTTCGTGAAATCAAGTTCGGCGGAGAAAACGGTCCGAGACAAGAGGTCTCGGTCGAAGACTTCGCTTTGAAATCACAGGCTGTTGAGCTTTTCGCGCAGCTCGACTGCCTAGGGAACGGAACGGTGCTGAGCCTGGATATCAAACACGGGCTCCCCTTCCGCATGAGTGTGAAAGAAACGGTTCGGGCATAGGGCTCGAAACCACAAAACAAGGTCACCAGACAACAGACTGGCCGCAGAGCGGAGGTCGTTGTGGGTGTCGCCAGAACCGGCGAACTCGCAACACCTCCGCAAGGCACAGGTAACGCGTCCCTCCCGGCGAATGTCGGCACCCACACGAGCTCCTCCTCGGCCCCGAGGAGGCTCAAATGGGTTACGAAAATCGCTATCAGGGCATAGACGACTATGCCGTCCAGATCATCAGGTACAAGGCAAGACAACTGGTTGGACGGGTCGGGTTCACCGAATCAGACCGGCAAGACCTGGAGCAGGAGATGATGTTCGACTTGCTCCGCCGCTTACCGAAGTTCAAACCCGAACGCGCCCAGCGCAACACGTTCATCGCCCGGGTAGTCGAGCACAAGGTCGCCACGATCATTGAGGCGCAAAAAGCCGGAATGCGGGATTACCGACTTTGCTCCTGTTCATTGAACGACCGCTTTGAAAACGAAGAAGGCGGTTCCGTCGAGCGGATAGACACCATCGACCAGGACGACTACCTGCAACGCACAGGCAAACTCTCACGCCCCATATCCGATCTACGGGGATTGTCCATAGACGTCCGCAGCGCCGTTGAAAAACTGCCGCCTGAACTACGCGAGCTGTGCAAACGACTCCAGGTCGAGAGTGTCACGGAGATCTCCCGCGACACAGGTATTCCGCGGGGAACCATTTACGAGTCCATCAAGAAACTGCGGACGCTGTTCGAGGACGCTGGTCTGAAGGATTACCTGTGATCGCCCGACGCTCTTGGACCGATTCCGGTAGGTAAGAAGCGGGTCGGATGTTTGGAGGAAGCGCAACAGACATCGAAACATCGGACCCGGGCGCGCCCCTTCAAAAACAGTTAACCGAAGGGAACGGAGGCAAACTCATGAACAGAGAAATTTACAGATACAACTTTACTGCGGACGTTCCGCTCAGAGACGTGGAGGAGTCATTGCTCCTCGCTGTCCTGGCGACGGAAAGCTTGCACGGGCGCTCCTTGGTTCGGCTGGACGCGTCATTCTGCCTGCAAGAAAAGAAGAGGTCTTGTGTCGTCGACGCCGGTACCGAGGTGGGCCGTCACATCGCCCGGATCTTTACCGGGTTTCTTACCCGAGAGTTCGGCGAGGAGGCTTTCAAGGTCGAGCGTCTGGGCCATGGCAATGAGCAAGACGCCGGACTCCAGGCAACGGGGGTCGCATGATGAACACCCCAATGCTGACCACTTACTCGATGTGGAGCCTCTTCCGCAACTGCCGAAAGGCCTGCGACTGGCGTTACCAGCGTGAACTCGTACCGCTGGAACGGGATCGCAACCTTAATTTCGGTTCCCTGATCCATGAATGCCTGGAGATTTGGCATCGTAATCGAGACCTGAAACAGGTGTTGGATTTCATCGACCGTGCGTGCCCCAACCGGGCTCAGGAGGACCGGGAACAACGAGATTGGCACCTGGCCACGGCTATGATGAAGGGCTACGCCGCGCGCTACCAGACTGAGGAGTTCGAGGTCGTCGCGCTGGAGAAGACCTTTAAAGGAAAGATCGTCAACCCCGCCACGGGAGCTTCATCCCGAAGCTTCGTCCTGGCCGGAAAAGTCGATGGCATTGTCCGAATCGGCGACGAGTTCTTTCTGCTGGAGCATAAAACCGCCTCGCAGATCGACGCCGATTACCTGGAACGGCTGTGGACCGACTTCCAGATCATTCTTTACGCCTGGTATATCGAGCAGACCCAAGGGCTCCGCATCGCGGGCATTCTTTACAACATCCTGGTCAAAGCCCGGCTTCAGCAAGGCCGCGGCGAAACAGAGGCGGAGTTCGAGGAACGCCGCCGGATTCTTATCGCCAAGTCTAAAACGGGCAAGAGTTCGGCCAAACGAAAACTCCCTGAATCAGACGAAACGTTCCAGGAACGATTGCGTGTCAAGTACACGGACCCCGGAATGTTTCACCGGGAGACTCTTTACATCTCACGCGATCAGTTCAGATCGTTGCAGGAGGATCTCTGGGAACTGACCCAGAATTTCCTGGACGCGCGGAGGCGCGGCGTCTTTTACCGCAACACCGGCTTTTGTTTCCACTACCACCGGCCTTGTGCCTACTTCCCGCTATGCCGTTCCGGCGGCAGTCCCAACGTCATTGAGAACCTGTACCAACAAGTCCCCCCGCATGAAGAGCTGCGGGACGGGGAATCAATCGAAGAGACCCCGGCATTCTGAGGACCAACGAAAAGGAGATAAATATGTTACCGACAAAGAAAACCCACCCCAAACAAGACCTGGCCGACCTCACGGTACTCATCTACGGCCGCAGCAAGATCGGCAAATCCACTTGGTGCTCACAGTCTGACGGCGCGTTGTTTCTGGCGACCGAACCCGGCCTCAACGCCCTGGATGTCTTCCAGGTACCGATAAGCAGCTGGGATGATTTGCTTGCCGCCTGCGGAGATATTGCCGAAGGCAAACACCCGTTCAAGACCATCATTATCGACACCGTCGACAACGCCTACCGGATGTGCAGCGAGTACATCTGCAAGAAATTCAAGATCGAGCACGAATCGGATCTCGGTTACGGAAAAGGCTGGGCCCTGATCAACAACGAGTTCCACCGCGTTTTGACCAAGATGGCCTTCATGTCATACGGCCTCTTTCTCGTTTCGCATTCGGTGGAAAAAGAGATCGAGACCCGTACAGGCAAACATACGCGCATCGTTCCGACCTTGCCCGACAAGGCGCGGAAGATCGTGCTCGGTATGGTCGATCTCATTCTCTTTTGCGACCTCGAGATAACCAAGGACGAGGATGGGAATCCCTCCTACCACCGTGTGATGCGGACCAAACCGAGCCCCAACTATGAGGCCGGTGACCGTACCGGACGTCTGCCCGAGACCATCGATCTCGATTTCAGAAAGTTCATTGAAGTGTTCAACATGCCGGCGACCGCGCCCAAGGCGAGTGCCTCGCGATCTCAAGTCGGCTCCGGGGACAAGCAAAGCAAGGTGCCTGCTTCCGCCGGAAAATAAACCCCTGATTGGAGGATAGAATCATGCAAAACGACAACTACGAAAACTATGACCAAGGCTACGGCCAGGACGACATCGATCTCGCGCAGTTCGACGAGGATTTTGCCGAAGCGGAAGTCGAAGAGCGCGATTTCGAACCGATCCCCGACGGCAAGTATCAGGTCAACGTCGAGCGGGTAGAGCTGACGCGCGCCCAGACATCAGGAAACCCGATGCTCAAGTGGACCCTGCGCATTATCGCGCCCCGGTTCCGGGGACGACTGCTGTGGCGGAACAACGTCATGGTCTCCCGCGAGAATATCAAGTGGCTCAAGACCGATCTGCACACATGCGGTCTGAGCCTAGCGAAGATCTCGGACCTTCCGGCCAACCTCGAGAAACTGATCAACATCAAGCTTGAAATAACCAAACGCACGCGGGGTGAAAACGAAAACGTTTATCTCAATAAGCGCATTGTGCTCGAAGACGGCGGCGACGAGTACGACACCGCTGCCAAAGACGCCCTGACCCCGTTTTAACGTGGACCGGATTACCGTCGTCGTCGATACGCGGGAACAGGAGCCCTACGCCTTCGATGCCAGCTGCGAAGTGGTCCGCCGAGCACTTCCAGCTGGAGACTACTCGATTGAAGGATTCGAAGACTCTGTGGCGGTGGAGCGAAAGACTCTTGAGGACTTCGTCTCCACCGTCATCCGCCAAAGAAAGCGGTTTTACAGGGAGCTTCAGCGCCTTGAAGAGTACGAAGCCGCGTGCGTTGTGGTCGAATCCGATCTGCGTGATGTCCTGAACGGAGATTACCGATCAGGAGCCCATCCAAACGCGGTCCTTGGAACCGTCATTTCCATCGTCGTCGACTTCCAGATCCCGGTCTTCTTTTGCTCCGACCGGCAGGTCGCCTGCCGGTTTGTAGAGGAATTCCTATTGCGATTTCACCGGAAGGTATCGAGACGATGCGAAGAAAAACAACCAGAGATCAAGTAACCATACGCGGTCGCGTCGAAGCGGTATTCTACGCCGGGCCGCGGTTTTCCGCGGGCAGGCTGGTAACGCCCTCCGGCGAAGAGATCCAATTCGCGGGCCGACTGTTCGTGCGTGAGCACGAGCCGGTTGTCCTCCGCGGCCGCTGGGTCACCCATCCCAAGTACGGACGCCAGTTCGATGTCGAAGCCATGGAATACGACCTTGAGCTGGATACGGACGGACTCGCCCACTACCTGGCCAATCATCCGGAAATCAAAGGCATCGGACCGGTCAAGGCGCGACTCATCGCCGAGCGCTTCGGACATGATTTTGACCAGGCGCTCCTTGAACAACCGGAATCCGTGGCCGAGGCTGCGAAACTCCCGCTGGCTGCGGTCAAAAGGCTGCGTGACGAATGGCGGAAGACCAGGGAGGTCAACAAAGCGATCACCTGGCTGGCCGCTTTCGGTCTGACCCACCACCAGGTGACAAGCCTGGTCAAGAAACTCGGCAACAACGTTCTCGGCATGCTCAAGGCCGATCCTTATCTCATTATTCGTGAGGTGCGCGGCTTCGGATTCAAACGGGTCGATAAGATCGCCCGCAAGATGGGAACGCCTAAGGAACACGGCACACGCATCCGGGCTGGGTTACTCAATTGTGTCGAAGAGTCTCTCAGTGACGGTGACTGCTGGGTTGAGTACGAGGAGTTGGTTAATCGTGCAAACACGTTGCTTGTCATGGATGTCCTCGACAGTCGTGAGCGGATCGAAAAGTCGCTGGACGCACTCATAGAGGACAGCTCGCTCTCATGTACCTCCTGGGGCGGACGTTTCCTTGTGGCAAAACCCGAGATTCGCCGGATGGAAAAGGACCTGGCTGCGACTCTTGCAAACGGGAAGCAGGCGAACCCCCACTTCGATGATAAGGGCGACCTACGAACACTGATCTCACGAATAGCCCCGCAACTCAATCAGGGGCAGCGGGATGCCGTCTACACCGTTCTGAAACACTCCATTTCCGTCATCTCCGGCGGTGCCGGCAGCGGCAAGACCTTCACCGTTTCATCCGTCACAAACATATTTGAGGAACACGAGCTTCGAGTGGTTCTGGCAGCCCCAACAGGAAAGGCGGCCAAGCGACTTGAGCAGGTTGTCGGACATTCCGCGAGCACCATCCACCGACTTCTGGGATTCAACGGCAAAACATACGCGCGAGGCCCTGAAGACCCTATCGATGCCGATGTCATCATTATCGACGAAGTCTCGATGGTCGACATTCCGCTGGCCTGGCATTTGTTCAGAACCATCGATCTTGAGCGCACAGCGGTAGTTCTCGTGGGAGACCACAACCAACTGCCTCCGGTAGGACCGGGGAATATGCTTCGGGATCTCACACAGTCACGAGCCGTTCCGATGGTTCTGCTGGACACGGTTGTGCGACAAGCAGGGGTGCTCAAGGAAAACTGCATTGCCGTCTTGAGCGGTGAGGTGCGTAAGACCAGCGAGCCGGAAGACTCCAGTCGACGTGCATGGTACGTGGTAGATCAGTTCACCGATCAAGCGGACGCGCAACGATTTCTCCTCGAGCTGTTCGAGAATGTACTGGATGAACGGCTGCGCTACGACCTTCGAGAAGACGTCCAGGTACTGACTCCAACACACAAGGGTCCACTCGGGACCAAAGCGCTCAACACAGAACTTCAGAGATTAATCCAAAGGAAGCTCTGGAACGTTGAAGCACCGGTTCCGAAACCGGGCCGAAGACCGAAGTTTCTACTCAACGACAAGGTGATCCAAACCCGGAACAATTACGACCTCGGCGTGATGAACGGCGCGATGGGCAACGTGATCCGTATAGACCGCGACGGTTCAATGGCCATCGAATTCGACGGTGTGTCAGTAGATATCGAATCGGGTTCACCGAATATGCAGGACCTGCAGTTGGCCTACGCGCTCACGATACACAAGGCCCAGGGATCTGAATTCCCGTGCGCCATTGTTGTGGTTCATAAGGCCCACTCATTTATGCATCACCGCAACCTTTTGTATACCGGCGTCACGCGAGCCAGGAAAACTGCCGTTGTCATTGGAGACCGTTGGGGAATACAGAACTGCGCCCGAAAGCGCCGGCAGGATGAACGAAAGACATTCCTTTCGCTGCTCCTCACCCCCGGCCAAGCCGTGTCCCAAAGTGATCCGGTTGTTTCAGTCGAGTTGCAAGAATGAAAACCAGTGGAAGCGGAGCCGGAATGGCATCGGAGCAATCAAATAACGTCAAGGAGTATTATCGACTCGTCACCGGGATCGACATCGGCCTCGTGGCAAGAGAGATGCTGGGCGGCAGAATCGTGCAAGAGTCTCCGAGCCTTCTTCAGTGCGATTGCCCCAACCACAAGAGCCAGTCTCACCGGTCGCTCCATGTCATGCTGGATAAGCAGGGATGGTACTGTTTCGGCTGCGGCGTCGGTGGCGATGTGCTGCAGTTGGTGGAGTTTATTAACGACGGCGTAGTAACACGGGGCCAGTCCGGTCCCATGCCGGAAAGTCACCAGAGTGCTCGCGATTTCCTGGCCGCCAAGGCGGGTCTTCCCTCGTTATCCAGCTATGGGTTATCACCGGAGCAAATGGCGGAAGCTGAAGCTGCTCGGAGTCTGGAGCTGCGTGTTCAATCAGCACTGACTGAGTTGGCTTCGTTTTATCACCAACGGCTCAAGGAAAACCCCGAAGTCCTCCAATGGCTTCATTCGCAGTATGGGATCACGGATGAGACCATTGAAAACTTGGCTGTAGGTTATGCGGATAACAATGGGGATACGGAAAACCGTGAAGGTGTCATTGCCACACTGACCAATAAGAAACACGGCTTTAGCTTGCGAGAACTATCCGCAACCGGCGCGTTCCGTCCGACCGGTCAGGACGGCCTTTTCCCATTCTTTGAAAAACGGATCGTTTTCCCTTATTGGAGCCGCGGTCGTGTGGTCTTTATGATCGGCCGCAAAACGCCGTGGACTCCGGATCGGAACTGGGAGCATAGCAAATACAAGAAGCTCCCAGTCCATAACGACAGTGCGAACAGGCACATCGCCCCCTGTATCAACAACGGCTATCTCTTCAACGAGGATTGTCTGCTCGCCAACCCTGAGCGGCTGATCATCACCGAGGGCGTCACCGATTGCATTTCACTCATGGAGCACGGGTTCGCAGCGGTATCGCCAGTCACGGTTCGTATCCGGGCCGCTGACTGGGAGCGGCTGCTTCCGCGCCTGCGCAGCGTCAAGACCGTCTACATCTGCCAGGACAACGAGATATCCCAGGCCGGATTGCGCGGTGCGCTTAAAACCGCGTCCGTTCTCGCCGGGCACAAGATACAAACCAGACTGGTGGTCCTTCCCCTTGACGAACATCAGGAAAACGCTCGCCATGAGCTAAAAGAGCGCTTTGGCTTGGATACAGCAGTTGGTCCACGAGATCTCACCCAGCGCCTTACCGGACGTCCGGAGAAAGAGATCAAGGAAGCGGAAGAGCTTCTGGCCGCTGCCAAGATCGATGTCAACGATTTTTTCGCCGCCGGGCATACTGCGGTGGACTTCGAAGGACTTATCGCCGAGGCGAAGATGCCGCTGGAGTTCGGTATCTCACGCCTTCCCACCGACGTGTCTGAGGAGGAAAGAAACCGGTCACTCGAGCCGGTGTTATGCGAAGTGGCACAGCTTGTTCCTCTGGAGCAGAATCGGCATTTGAAACTCATCCAGGAGCACTTCGGAAAATCCAATCTCTCCCTTGCCGTTCTTCGCGACCAGATTCGCGTATTGCAAAAGGAAAAACGCGCCCAGGCCAAGCAGGAGAAGAAACGGGAGAAACGAACGCCAAGCGCCCCTGTCGGCTCCTGTCGGGCCCGGATAGAACAGGTCATGTTTGAAACGGAGGAGGAATCCGGTTCACCTGACTATCCCCGTGTGGCCGAGGCCGCTTACGACTGGTTCGCCGCCAATGGAGCCCGTTTCTTTCGCACGCCCCAGGGCGAGCCGTTCATGTTCTTCGAGGACGCCATATTTTGGATGGACAGCTCGGACCGGGGACGCAAGAGACTCTACTCCTCGGTCATCTACAAACACACAGGGCTCGTTCAGACCACCGGCGGCGGCCGGACCTTCTACGAGGTACTGGCTAATCTTGCGGTCGAGCGCGGCCCGGTGCGGGATCACTTTTCATGGCTTCACACCAACGTGGGCGACTGCACAGTGTATTTCAACCTCAACAATCCCAACCATGAGATAGCCAAGATCACACCGGGTGGTATCGAGATACTCAAGAACGGCGGAAACGCCGACGGAGTGATCCTGGACGGCTCTCGCAAGCTGGAGCCCATTCGATTTCTGCCTGACGCCGACCCGGACGCCGCCGACCATTTACTGAGTGAACTCATTCTCGGCAATATGACCTGTCCACCGGGCGACCGTTACCTGATCCTTTCCTGGTTGTCCTGTTTTTTACTCATCGACTTCGCCGGGACACGACCGATGACACGTTTCGAAGGTCCAGCCGGCTCGGGCAAGACCACAGCCAGCAAACTGATATCGGCCATGCTGTACGGTGAGCCCCAGCAGAAGAAGAGCACTGACGCGGCCAACTACACCGACGGTTCGCAGAACCCGCTCATTGTCCTCGACAACATTGAAGTCAAACAGATGACCGAGGACCTGACCACCTTCATCCTCACCAGCATCACCGGGATCGCCAAGGAAAAACGCAAGAGCGGGACCGACACCGAGACTGTCATCGAGCGTACCAAATGTCTGCTGAACACCACCGGTATAGAGCCACTCGGGGGCGAATTGGCGGAGATCCTCTCCCGATCTTTCATCATCCGCTTTGACCTGGACGAACAGGCCAGTGACTGTTTTCTGGAGGCAAAGGTTCTGGCAGCTATCCGCGAACACAGGGATCTGATTATCTCGGCGCTGATGAAACGAACGCAACAAGTTCTGGCTATGATCAACGACGGGGGGCAGGAGAAGGTCATGCGTCTTCTGCATAAAACTCTGGGTAATCACGGCAAACGCCGCTGCAACGACTATTTCAGTCTGATGTACTTGATGATGCTGGCAGGCGAACCCCAGGAAGAGATCGACCAGGCGCTTGAAACCATGCCACAACAGTTTCTCGACCGGATCGCTTCACTCAACAGAATCAGCATGGAGACAGCCCGGGAATCAAATCCTATCGCTACGGTCCTGGCAGCGCTTTTCAAGGCTTACCGCCACGCGCTGGAGGCCGACCGGGAAAGTACCGCGCTCAATGTGGCAAAGACCAACAAGGCCGCCTTCCTTGAACGATACCAATTGGATTTTCTGGACGAGGAAACCATCAAGGGGGCTCTGGCTCGCGACCTCTTTATCGCCATTAAAAGGCTGGCCAAGGATTTCGGCCTTTCCTTCCACATGAACTCCGTCCAGCAATTCGCTCAGCGGTTCTCCAACGACCTGGACACCATCCGGCAAGTCGGGTTTGATATTACGGTCAACCGGCCCAATCATTCCGTCCGTCGCACCGCCACCTACGACATCACCTACATCGCCTGATCACCTTTTCTTTCCCGGAACGATGTTGCGAAGGGTAGCCTTCGCATACCCTGATATACCTTCGCAGCTTTAACATCAATGTTTACGGGCTGTTACGGCACTCGTGCGAAGGTGCGAAGGGTTTCAGGAGTCTGCACCCTTCTGTCGAAAAAAATATCACACATCTTGGCTTTCAGAGATCCTCCGATCTACCCATGTTTTTTTCTGTCCGCACGAGAGTAATACCTTCTATACCCTTCGCACCTTCACCTTCTATTTATCTTATCTATCTATCTTATCAATCACTTACAGCACTGCGAAGGTCCCTGCGAAGGTATTCAGGGTGGCAGGAGACCTTCGCACCTTCGCAATCCGGCGGTATCGCGTTCGCTCCGGTATGTAACGGGAAGAACAGTAAATCCCAACTTCCGGAGATGCGCTTATGAGTCTGATGAAAACGATGATCGCTCACCTTAACAAAGAGGATGAGTGCCCCGTTCAAAGCCCTGTCCCGCCGGTCGAGGAAGTATCCGTTGTTCCAGAAGCCCTTTTCGTAGCTACCGACCTGGAGTCTCGAAACTTCGAATACGAGGAAGGCGGAAACCGCGATATCGAATACAAAGGAAAAATCTATCGCCGTCTTGATCCCGGATATTTTGCCTGGCTTCGTTCCAGGATGGTGGCTGCCGGTAACGCCTTTAAGGCCGGCAAACTATCGAACAACAGATGGAACCTTCTACGGGAACGATTCAACCGGATACAAAAGCTGGCCATTGAGGAATTCGGTGAGGACGTCCTGCAGAAGGCTGTACGCGGCATAAACCCGAGGACCTATCAGGTTCCTGCCATACATCAAAAAAAGGACTGGATTTATCCCACGGAAGAAGCCTGGAAGTGTCAACAGCCGGTGACTTCACGGGCTGTGGCCAAGGTGGACGCCATTCGCGATAAAGCCATGGCCTGCGGCTGGTCCGAAGCTCGGCTGTATCAGAACCAGGGACGGTTTCGATTTCCCTGCGGCCAGGATTACGGACTGGTCTGCTTTGTCGATGATACCCAAGAAATCGGAGCGGTTACAAAACGATTCATCGAGATCATCCATGGCGCAAACACGCCGCATCCAAGCACGCTGCGGTTTCACAACCCGGACGTTTCGCAGCCATGGCTAAAGAAAGTGGAGACTGACAAATGAAAAGATACGCCAACGCGGGAAAGATTCTGCCCAAGGACCTACTTGAGGAGGTCCAGAAATATCACACCGGCGTGCTTTGGATTCCCTGCCCGAGCCGGTTCTACAAGGAGCGCCGCGGGCTCGTCATCGCCCTGCATGAACAGGGTGTCAATACCAAGGAGATAGCCCACCTGGCCGGCGTCACCACCCGACGGGTCAATCAAATCCTTGCCGATCGCAGAAGAGAGTCTGAGACCCGACAGGTTGAAACGGCTTCCGGTAAGTAACCGTGGGGACATCCATGAGGATGCGACAGGGGGCGAAATTCGCCTCCCGCCCCGAACCCCGAGGTGCCAAAACAGAAATCGGCGGAGACCATGGCTAACAACAAGGCTGAAAACAAGATTGGAAAACAGGATGCGGGTCAGCTCGACCGCTGGCACCGTAACGCAGCCTCCGAACAGGAGGTGCGTAGTTCGGCCAAGGCACGCGTCGGCTCGGGAGCGCTTCCAGGCAACCAGAACAGCTTGCGCCACGGCATCTATGCCGACCGGTTCCTCTCACCCGAGGAACGACCGCTGTTCGAGACCATCATCGGCCAACTCTATCAGGACTTTGTGTTCAACAAGAGCTCTGACTTCATGCAGGTCGAACTGGTGGCTGTCTATTTCCTCAAGCTGGGTCGGGCCCAGGAATCCGGGGACTGGGATGCCGCTGAGAAGCTTGACCGCATGATCCGCTGTCATCTCAAGGACCTGAAGGCTACAAAGATCTCCCGCGAGGGCGAAGCCTCCAGGGGACCGGAAACCACTCCGGCCGAATGGGCCACCGCCCTGCTGGAAAAGCTGGCCGAGTCGCAAAAGAAACCGGCCAGGAAGTCGGCCAAGAAAAAGAAAACGCAGAAATAATGTCAGATAACACCAGAGCCATCCAGAAAAGAGAGCGCCAGTCACGCGGGTTTACGGCGTTTCAGTTTGCGGGAATGTCAGATAAGACGTGTTCTCTGACATTCCGAAAGCCGCAGGAATGGGAAACATCAGTCAATCGTTTTTTCTCCGCACCCCTGATGCTGCGCAGTGATGATCCAATCATGATCCGGAATTGTGTTCAGGCGCGTCACTGTGAGTCTACTGTTACTCAACACTGTCATCGTCTTTCTGAAGCCTGGAACGAGAACGCGGTCCCGAAGGACCGCTGTATTCCCGGACCGGAAGGCCGGTCACAGCCTTTCGATGGCGTCTTCGAGCACCCCGTCCACAAGGTGGGTGTAGATCTGGGTGGTAGACAGGTCTCGGTGCCCGAGGGCCCGCTGTACAACCAGGATGTCACCGGTTCGGCTGTAGAGGTGGGTGGCGAACGTGTGCCGCAGGGCGTGGGGTGTGAGCTGTTTTTCGATCCTCGCGGCCTTGAGCCAGTGTTCGAGCCTTCGGGCAACTTGACGCTCGCAAAGGCGCGACCCGCGATTGGAGAGGAACAGCGCCCGGCATTCTCCGTCGCCCTGGCGGCGGCGCTCTTTGAGATAACTGCGTAGGAGGGAGCGAACCTTGGATTTCAAGAACTTCACCTGTGGAACATCGCCCTTGGCGCGGACGTGCAGGTGCTTGGCGTCGAGGTCAACGTCATCGATGTCCAGGTCGACAAGCTCCTGCAGCCGGATACCGGTGCCGAGGAACAGCTCAATGACGACCCGGTCCCGGATGGCCAATGTAGAGGACCGCCCACGGAGTTCTTTGAGCAGTCTTCGCTTCTCAGCCTCAGTAAGAAATGATGGCGGTGTACGTGGAATCCTGCGCAGTGTCACAGACCTGGCGGGATTCTCCGAGGCTTGGCCTGTCTCCTCCAGCCAGGAGAAGAAGGATCTGACCGCCGCTTTGAAGCGGTGCAGAGAAGCCGGCGACCGTGGAGTGTCTGAAACGGTGCGCAAAACCGCCGGTGCCGTCAATGCCTCATCCAGCATGCTTGGCGTCACCTGGCTGGTGGTCACGCCGGGATGCCTGGCTGAAAGCACCCCGGCGAAGCATTTCAGGTCTCGCAGGTATGCGCTGATTGTGTTCGGCGAGCGACCATTGGCGGCGAGCCTTCTACCGAAGGCTTCCACCGCCTGCTCAAAAGGCTCAGGCCTGGGCAGGAGTCGAAGCGGACTGTTGGCCGTGTTCGTCATTTTTATTGTCTCCTTTCTTCATGCTCCGGCCCATGGGAGTTCCCTTGGGCAGAGGCAGTTTTTTAATGCGGTCGGTTTCTTTGGCCCAGAGAAGGAACATGCGCAGTACGCGCTTGGTTTTCTCCACCGTGGGCTTGGCCCGTTCCTTTCCGCTGGACAGTTTCAGGAGCGCATCGGACTTGAAGAATTTCCCTACGTGGGGAACGAGGATGCTGGTGAGCTTCCGTTCGGCACCAAAGAAGGCTTCGATCTGTTCAAAATCCTTCCCATAGGTGTAGAGGGTCCGCTCCGTCTTACCCTGGGTCCTCAGATGTTCGATGTAGGCCTTCGCGGCCTCGTGCAGTGTTTCACTCATGATGTTTTCTCCTTTCCGGGCATTGCCTGGTTCCCGCTGTTCCAGCCCCATACCGGAACTTCGGCGGAAATCACCAAGACCCGTATAACTCGTTGTAATAAAAGGTATTACGCACATTCACATACACGCTTCGTGTGGGCGGGAAGTCAAGGCGTTTCCCATAGATTCCACAAGAAAGCACAGACCCTTTGCGGGCTGGGAGGACGAATATGAGAAAACAGTTTGAACTCTTATTGCAGGCGTTACTGGCAGCGGCATTGGCTGCGTCGATGATGGGGTGTGCGGCAACCAGGCCGCCCGTCCGCATCCAGTCCGCAATCCATACGATCAACCGCTACATGCCCGAGTACGTGACCGAAGCCAACAAAGCCATTGAAGCCACGGACCACCCGGACAAGGAACGGTTGACTGGCATCGGCGACCGCCTGGCCGCTGCCATACAGGCGCTTGACGCTTGGGCGAACGGACAGGGGAAAGACGGAAAAGAGGAACAATGATGAGGAAAATCCTTAGACAGAATGAAGCGGCGGTCCGGGATGCCGGACGGCAACTGGTGGAAATCGGGGCCGAACTGGCCGCCGGCAAAATCGACGAAGCACTTGCTCGGCTGGCTGCTGCCCAGGGGCAATATGCCGAGTGGGACGAGCTTGACCAGGCCCGCGCCGACATCGAGGACGTTATCCGCGACCGGGAAGGTATGCTCGCTGTGCAGCATATCCTGGCCGACCTGGTCGGGACGGTGCTGGGGGTGGCACTGAGGTCGAGGTTGCCCTGATGGCGCGGATATCCGCCAAGGATCGTAAGCTGGCTCAGACCCTGGCCGATCCCGTGCTCTGGGGTCAGGCTTACTTGGGCAATCGCGACGGCAGCCGGAGAACATACTGGCCGCACCAGGTGGAGGACCTGCTTTGCCCGGACAAAAACATCATCCATCTGGACGGACGTGACGTCGGCAAGAGTGTCTGCATCGGTACCGACGCGCTCCACTTCGCCTTTACCACCCGCGGAGGCCAAGGACTGATCGCCGCACCGCACCAGGGGCATCTTGACAGCATTGCCGAGGAGATCGAGTTCCAACTGGAGGCCAATCCGGATCTCATGGCCAGTATCGCTCTGACCAAATACGGCAAGCCCAAGATCCACCGTAAACCATACTTCCGGCTTGAATTCACCAACGGCACCATTCTCTATTTCCGCCCGGCCGGGGCCTACGGCGACGCTTTCCGCTCACTGCACGTCGAACGCGTCTGGGTGGACGAAGGGGCATGGCTGACGGAGCGGGCATGGAAGGCGCTGCGCCAGTGCCTGAAGTCGGGCGGGAAGCTGCGCATCTACTCTACACCGAACGGGATGCGAAACAGCACCTACTACCGTCTGACCACCTCGACGCAGTTCAAGGTGTTTCGATGGCCTTCCTGGCTCAACCCGATATGGTCTGAGGAACGCGAGGCGGAACTGTTGGAGTTTTACGGCGGTCGGGACAGCGCCGGGTGGCAGCATGAAGTGGCTGGTGAACACGGCAAGCCGTCGTATGGGGCCTTCAACATTGAATATCTGAATTTCTGTCGCCAGGAACTTCTTGAATATCAGAAAGTGATTATCACGGGCGACGAGCTGAGTGGTTGCGATACCGAAGAAGAATCGCACGACCGGCTTGAGGCGCTACTCAACCTTGTACCCCAGACAGGCGTGTTCTGGATCGGAGGTGATCTTGGCTATACCAACGATCCGACTGAACTCGTCGTGTTCCAGGAACTGGAACTGGGGGACCGCCGAGTGCTAAAACTCATTCTACGTGTCCACATGGAGCACGTGGCCTACCCGCATATCGCCCAGGCCATTGCACTGCTGGACCGCTACTACACCGCCACCGGCATCGGGGTGGACAACGGCGGCAACGGTCTGGCCGTGGTGCAGGAGCTTCACACCTTGGACAAGTACAAAGACCTTCAATTGGATGGGAGACTGCGTGGCTATGATTTCGGTGGGATGACGACCCTGGCTGTGCGCGATGGGAAAGAGGTAAGAAAGCGCACCAAGGAGTTCATGACCAGCCTCATCAACGGTGCGCTCCAGCGTCGGCAGATTGTTTTTCCGGCAGAAGATCTGGAATTGGAGGACCAGTTCACCACCCACACCTACACACTGCGTGACGGTCGGGTCGTCTATTCCAAGGGCAATGACCACATCATTGACGCTGTCCGCTGCGCCCTGCTGGCCCGGGAACAGGCCAATCTCGATCAAATCGGAGAGGAAACCGTTTCTCTCCAGCCGGTGCTCACCGATCCGGTGTTTATTTAAAGTGCTCGGGAACTGCTGTGCTTGTCGGCTTATTGTTCTTGACAACTGTTCCTGTCATGCGTATAATAGGAACAAAAGTTAAGGAGGTTTGTTATGCCCAAAACTCGTCTCAATGTAAGTCTCGACCAGGATCTTGCCGAGTTCGCCAAGGTTTTTGCCGCTGAAAATCGCACGTCGGTTGCGGATATGGTCACGCAATACCTGCTGGCCCTGAAGCGGCGTGTCGAGGGCGAATATATGGAAAAAATTCTCGCCCATCCGGCCTTTAAACAAGCTATGGAAGACGCTCAGGTCAAACTGCGCAATGGTACCGCACAGTGGCATTCATACGATGAGGTCTTCGAGGACTGATGGAAACCAGATTTGAAACCGCTTTCCTGAAGGCCGTTAAAAAGCACGCCTCGATAAAGAAACTGGTCAAGAAAAAGGTTGACATGATCATTAAAAACCCAATTGCCATTGGCGAACCGCTGAAGGGTAACTGGCAGGGGTTTTATTCATGTCCGGTGAAGCGCAATTTCATCATCATCTATCTGTATTGCGAAGTGTGCCGGAAAAAAGGCGACAATGCTGTCGTGGCCTGCTCGGATTGCCAGGAAACACCGGACAAGACCATCAAGTTCGTTCTGCTCGGGCCTCATGATGAAGCCTACGGAATATAACAGAACGAAAATTGCGGATTCCGGACGCCTCAATATTCCCACCACTGGTAAACCCACTTTCAGGCAATCTGATTTGACTTGACAATTGTTCGCGTAACCCATGTGAAATTATGGGTTATGGGCGTAATTGTCAGATGCCGACGATCATCTCCCTGTTCAACAACCACATCATCAACACAAATCAGACATATTGTTCCCATTTATTCATAAGTAGGGACAATATGTCTGGGACCAAGAATAAAAGACCTCCTACAGTGCAAACAAGACTGCACCCGGGCCATATCATATTTTGAGCCAGTGGATTTCTATTCAGAAAAGCATCTTGTGTAACTGGCAATAAATATTACCAGTATTGGCTGTAGCTGGGAACTTTTTTAGCCAGATCCTTACGTTGTTAATCACTCTCCCCACATCCCCATTGGTCCAGCAAGAAAAATAGTTACAGTGCCAGAAAAACAGTTACGAAACTTGTTTGTACGGGAAATCTCGTTACGCAAGGTTCGTTTATGGTCTGCCCGACACCTACCACGCTTATACTTCGCCATCCCGCCCAACCGACGTTTCTCCCCCGCCTCCGGTAGATAACCCCAGGACGAGCTTCATCTCGCCACACGGCGCAGATGTCGCGCCCACAGGCCAAAAATACGCGAGGACACTGGTGGAGAGACAAAACGAGCGTACAACTTCAGATGGAACCGCCACTACCGCCGATGGCAACGGACTGGATAACATTTCATCAACCGATGGATCGGTAATTGCGCCTCTGGCTACAGCGGCAGCCCTGGACCCTTCGGTCTTCAGCAAGGTAAGCGCAACCGAGGCCATACCCGCAACCTGGGAGGAACGGGCGCGCAAGGCCTGGGAGTATTACATCGAAGAGCCGCTGGTCAAAAACTGCGTCAACTCCTGGCGCACCTTCGCTGTAGGCGATGAAATCAAAATCACCAGCGATGACGAGGACGTGAAGAATGATGCCGTTTCCCTTGCCGACCGGCTGAACATCTCCGCATTCGTCAAGGACATGGTCCTTCAGCTGCTGGTTAAAGGCGATGCCGTCGGATTCAAGCGCTACACCAAAGACGGCAAGGATCTGGAAGAGGTCATATGCGTCAATCCGGTTTCCGTGAAGGTTAAGTATGCCCAGGGACAGATGATGGAAGCCCGACAGTATCCTGACGATAACCCCGGAATCGGCGAAGGTCTGGAACTGCCGGTTGATCAGGTGCTCCACCTTAAATGGGACGCCCCTTCCTTTTCCCCACGGGGCAACTCGCTGGTCCTACCCGCCTTCCAATCCATTGAATTGTTGCGCGACTATCGCCGGGCGGAACAAGCCATTGCCAAGCGGTGGGCCACACCATTCCGCCTGCTCAAGGTAGGCGGTGCTTTTGGTCAAAAGATGGTCATGCCCGACCAGAAGATGCTCGAGCAGGTTCGCGACATGGTCAACAAGATGGACCTTAAAAGCGGATTGGTCGTGCCTTTCTATGTCACAGTCGAAACTCACGGCACCGAGGGACAGGTACTCAATGTTGAGGACAAGGTCAAGGAGGTGAAGGAGGACATCGTCGTCGCCCTGGGGCTCTCTCGTTCCCTTGTCACCGGTGACGGGCCGAACTTCGCCACTGCCTCCGTGAGCCTCCAAAAGATGCTCGTGATGATCCGGGAGATCAAACAGGCCGCCCGGAACATTCTTGCATGGATTTTCGACGACTGGGCTGAGCTTAAAGGTTACGAAGACAAGACCATCCAGTTTCTGTTCAACGACCTCGATCTTTCGGATGCAGTGGATATCAAGCGACTGCTTATCGAACTGTACGACCGCAAACTGATCAGCCGCTCCAGTCTCCAACTCAAGATGGACCTCGATCCGGATATCGAATCAGCTAACCGTGAAAACGAGAAACGCTCGGTTGACCTGCTGGATGAAAAGCAGGTCAAGCCCATCGTGGACATGGTAATGGCAGGGATCATGGGCATTGAGACCGCACAGGAGATGCTCGGTCTCGACCCGGCAAAGAATCCCGCCGGAAGCCGGACAGAGGCGTCTTGGGCGGGTCCGTTTGCCCGGGGTGGTAGAGGGGATGCTGTCTGTGACGACTGCGCGCATTTCGATGACGAGCACAACCACTGCCGTGTCCAGCGAAATGAAACCACTTTCGACACCCCGGCGTGCCGATTCTTCGACTCCAAGACCGTTCCTTCGGAAATCCCATCCGGCCAGGAAGGTGTGGTGCCAGAGACGACAACGGCTTGCCGGGAGTGCGAGAAATGATTGGTACGCTCGCAGCGAAGAAACCTGTCACCCAGGCCGAGACCATCCGTCGGGCCACAGAAAAAAGCGTTCGAGCAAGGAACCTGTACACGGAGCAAACGGTCGCCGAATTGACCGCCATGCTCGCCGACGCCGAAGGCGAGGTGCGTCGTGCCATCCTCAAATATAAGAGCCTCGGCTCACTTCCCGACAACAAGCTTGCCGCTTTAGAAGGACTCAAGAAGCTCCAGGCCGACATCCGCGAGGCCACATCCCGGCTTCACCGGGACCAGACATTGCTTTTCCGAAAGACAGCGAAAGCATCTTTTCGCCAGGGCGTCTACCGCGGCATCGATGAATTCGCTGCGGCACAATTACCGTTTTATCGTGACTTGACTCCCGAAGGCATCGACAAACTTGCCACCCGCGTGTTCACCATCGTCGACACCGACGCTCTCGATTTCATGACCAACTACAACCTGGTGCTTGCCGGAGACGTTCACCGCGAATTGGCTGATGGAATCAAGCGGACCGTAATGAACGGCATCGCCACCGGCAAAGGCGTCGAAGATATCGTTCGCGATCTTGGACGTGTCGTGAAGGACCCGGAATCTTTTCGGCACGCGGGTTCCAAGGTGTTCAGCAAGGCCCAGTACCGAATGGAGGTGATCGCACGCACCGAGGTGCTGCGGGCCCACAACCAGGGCCGGATCAAGTTCCATAACCAGGTCGGCGTCCAGAAGCTCGAGTGGATGACCATGGAGGATGAGCGGGTCTGTCCCATCTGCGGTCCGCTGGACGGAAAGGTTTTTGATACAGGCCGATTCCCTCGTCAGCCCGCCCACCCCAACTGTCGCTGCACCAGTGTGGTGGCTTGGCCATTGGTGATTTGCGGTGGTGAATTAGGCACCAAGGCTGCAGCTGAACCTGATGCATGCATCCTTCCACCTCAGGCCATCGAAAAACAAGCAATGGCAAAGTCCAAGGAAGATGCCAAGCTAAAGGCCGCCTTCGAGAGCGGCCAGATAGCGAATCTGAACACCCTCACCGTGAAGCAGCTCCAGACTCTGGCGAAACAGAACGGCGTCTCCATCGCCCGCACGAAGGCAGACTTCATCAAGCTGCTCGACCAGGTCGAGCCGGGCTTCGACCATTCGGATCTCACCGGAGCCGCACTGAAGGCAAAGCTGAAGGAACACAAAATCGGTCTGCTACGCACCAAGGATGACTTGATCAAACTCCTGGCCGAAAAACAGACCGCGCTGAAACAGGCTCAGCAACTGGCGGAGCAATTGAAAAAGGTCCCGGCTGCGGGCGGGCTGCAGGATCTGACCGTCGTCGAGCTCAAGGAGATGGCCAAGACCAAAGGCGTCTCTTTGAACATGACCAAGCAGGACGTTATCGACTTGCTCGACGAGTTGGAGCCCGGTGTGGACCACTCCGGTCTAAAGGGCAAGTCGCTCCTCGCGGCTAAGAAAAAGCATCACATAGGCCCACTCAAGAACAAGCAACAACTCATCGAGGCCCTGCAAAAAGCCGCCGGTGAGGAACTGGCCGAAATGGCCAAACAGGAGGCTGTCGAGGCCGCCAAGAAAGAGGCGCTCAAAAAAGCTAAAGAATCCCTCGAGCAGGCGGCGGCCAAGGTGGTGGTGCCCGAAACACCCTCGGGATATGCCGATTTCCTGTCTGCGGTGAAGGAAGCTGAAAAGGCTATTGCCGGGGGTGCTGAATTACCACAGGAATTGCTGGAATCTCGCGCCAAGGAACTCGCGCTCAAAAAGAAGCTCTTCCAGGACCAGGTCGCCTCCATGAAGGTGGGTGACCTTAAGACACTGGCCAAGGAGACCAAGGTCAAACACTGGCAGTGGGCCAACAAGGACGAACTGGTAACCATTTTTACCGAAACCGACCCGGCAAAAGTGCAAGCCGCAAAGGCTGGAATTGAGACAAAACACGCGGCCTGGTCAACGAAACATGGCAGTAAGAAAAAGATTGTTAAGCCGAAGCCATCTAAGCAACCTCCGGCACCAGAACCGACGCCACCCATTTTCACCAAAAAGGGTGTTGAGTTTGAAGATGCCGATGCAGCATGGAGCGACAAAGGCAAACCGGAAAGTTTCAAACATGCTGGCAAGGCACAGGTCGGCGGTGCGCACAGCAAGGAGTTCTGGACCGACGAAAAAGGCGACCGCTGGCTCTTCAAGCCGGTGGAGCATGCCGGTGACGACTTCATCGCCCATGGAGAAGAAGCGGCATATAAAATCGGACGGCTCATCGATCCGGATGCCGTCGAGGTCCGCACCATTCGGCTGAACGGACGTATAGGCTCCATCCAGAAATGGAGGACTGATCTTAAAAGTCAGATCGACTTTGCCGGTGTGGACCTAACCGATCTCACCACGCTCGAGATCGAGCAAATCCAGCGAGAACACGTGATTGATTGGCTGATAGCCAATCACGACGGCCATGCCAAGCAATTTCTACGGGCAAAAGACGGCAAGGTCTATGGCATCGACAAAGGGCAGTTATTCAAGCATCTGGGAGAGGATCGTCTCGCAATCGATTACCATCGCAACGCCCGATACGGGGAGCAGGAACCGTTCTACAACACCCTCTTCCGTGCGGTCAAAAAAGGCAAAACTGAGATCGACCCCTCAGTGACGCTGCGTTACATCCGTGAGGTGGAAAAAATTCCCGATGATGACTATCTGGCCATCTTGCGTCCTTATGCTGAGGGACGTTTCAGAAAAGATGAAGCCCGGAAGAATGCCTTCTATGAGATGGCACTGTCGCGCAAACACAACTTGAGGCGGGATTTTGAGACCTTCTACGCGGATGTATTGGGGAAAAAGGGTTTTCATTTTGATGATGTTCTCGAAGCGGTACCCAAAGGAAAGCTGGGTGTGGCTGAAGAGACGCTGTTGAAAGATGCGCGCTCTCTGGGGTGGCAAGGAAAGGCGCTTCCATTCGACGAGGGCGATATCGAGGATCAGAACGCCTTGGTTTTTGTCGAAACTTTCAAGGGTCGGCAGCGAACCGTGGTCAAGATGAAAATCCGTCCCGAGGCGGAGGAGAATCTCCTTACAGCCATTCGCAAGGCCGGTATCGATACAGCCACCGCCCGTGTGGGCGAACCGCTTCCGGATGATCTCTTCGCAAACGATATCCTGGCCGCGGTGAAGGCCATTAACCATCACGCCCAGGACCTGAAATATAACCAGACTACCCTCAAAAGGGTAACAGACCACCTGAAAGCCCTCAGGCGGTTGAGCAAGGCGGATGATCCGGACGTGCGAGAGATGGCGCAAACTTATATCGCCTGGGTCGAAAGGGTTCAGCAGGCAGCCAAAGAGAAGAGCACAATCGATGGGCGTTTCGAGACCTATCTGAAAAAACACGTCACCCGAAAGAGGAAACAAAAAGATGTCCCGTTCACCGTGCGGCGGACAAAGGTACTCCAACCCAGAAGGGAATTAAGAAAAGGCGAGCTTATTGTATTGGACGAGGCCGCAGACAATTCAACCCTGTTCGGTGGGCGTTCGATCAAGGCCGGTGAGCAATACGAAATCGACTTCGGCGACGGAGTGCGCGCTGTCTATCGTCCATGGTCAGAGAAAAACCTTTACGCACAACGAGGCGAGTTCGAACTGATCTTGCCGGATCGGCCTGACACAAAAGGCCTCGAACGCGCCTTTGACCATATGGAATCCATCGGACTTAAATCTGGAGCCGCCACGCCGCAGGACGCGGAGTTGCTTTATCTCCACAAACAGGCCTATCTGACCAAGGTGGATGGTGATCCGGCATACAAAGCCGTGCTCAAAGAGCTTGACCGCCGGGCGGCGAGTAAAGAGGAACGCATTCGCGAAATGCGCGGCTTCTGGGAGCAGCGTCTCGGCGTGCAGGATCTGACCAGGATGCCTGGATATGATCCTCTGGGTGAGCACCAATTTGCCTTCAAAGATACAGCAAAGCGTGGTGGATATCGTCATCAGTACCGTTTCGATTTGTCGGACGATGATCTTGAAAAGCAGATGAAGGGCTACGGCCTTTACCACCGGTTGACCAATGGTGAGGACCTGCCGTCCTTCATCGAAACGGTGTTGGATAACAACGGCGCGATGGTGAGCACAGTGGAAAAACTCCGTGCGGGCATCCCGGTTGGCGGCATGTCGCCGGCGGCAGATATGGACACCGGCGGTGCCAGCTACTTTTTCACCCGTATCAAGAAACTTCCCACGACCGGTCGATCTTCGGATGTGGGGTTGTATTTCAAGAAACGGATGCTGCGCCGCATGGACGCCATCAGTTACGACCATGACGCCTTCGGGCGGGTGCGCGATGAGTATGTCTCAAACCATCGCGGAAGTACACCGGCTGATTGGAAAAAATTCGCCAGGCGGAGCAGCAACGAAACGATTTTCAAGTATTCGGTCACCTTTCTCGACAACATCGACGTGGTTGTCGTGGGAAGTGACCGAGAGAAAAAACGCCTGATGGAGGCATTCTTGAAACGCAAGATCACAAAACTGCCCGACGGCCGCAAGGTCGAGGACATTATTCTGGTGAGGTGAACGTGAAAGAATTCATCGATAAGGAAAAAGCCCGCCTGCAGGCGATTTTTGAACCGTTCAACAAAGGTGGTTCCTGGATGAGTCTGTTTGAACCCGGCCTAAAGCCGGTCCGCCTGGGTCTCATCGACGGCTACACGGTAATCCGCGTGGCACCGCACTTTGACGCCAAGGGTGAAATTAAGCGGATAGATTTCTGGCTCCTCTTCAAGGCGGTCGGTTACGACGAAGGTTTTCAGCACGCGCATACCGTCAAGGTTGTCCGCTGGTCCCAGGGCGACACATATCTCCTCGATCTCGAGGATGACCGCAAGCGGAAGTATCACATCGAGTTGATATTCCCGGACCAGGAACCGGACCTGGCCTCCGACTGGAAACGCTGGCGGCAGTACAAGTCGGAGAATCATGATCGGTTTGAACGGATTGATGCCGAAATTCTGACCGAGCACATACAAATCGCGGAGGAATGGGAATGAAGTTGCGTTACATGATCGAGTACGCCCTGCGCGACCGTATCCGGGAGCCCCTCTATAAGCCGGTCGGCGTCTGGGTCCAAGGGCCCGGGCCAGGCCTTGACCTCGTGGTCGAGTTCCTGCCTGGTAACAGCGAGGCCCGCGAGGAAGCCGATTGGATCATCAACCGGCTGGTGGAAAACGATGTCAGGGATCTGCCCAAGGATTTTCTGGCCTATCACCAATCCACACTTTCCCCTTATCGCGGTATGCGCGGTCCGGTGACAGAGACGGAAAAGTATCTTTCTCTGCCAATATGTGCCAGTGCCATCCTCGACCAAATCGCCTCCGGTAAAATCTCCTGATCACCCTCCCGACACTTTTCGACGGCCTCCGGTAGGTATTCAGCGACAGGGCTTTCCTGCATCCGTTCCGCAGAGTGGAGAGCTGAAGATTGTCGCGACATGACCGGAGAACCGAATGGAGCTTTTTGCCACCGACCGTGACCGGCTGGCGTTTCTGCTGGAGACCGATGCCGCTCTTGATCTGGACTTCGAAACCCTCGAAGCCCAGGCCAAGGGGGCTGTCACAGATGAAGCGTCCCCGGCCAAACGGCCAAAATACATCACCAATTACATCGGCTCGAAGCAGAAGCTGGTCGACTGGATCTGGAAACACACGCCGGAGGGTGTGGGCTCCGTTCTGGACGCGTTTTCAGGTTCCGCTGTCGTGGCCTACATGTATAAAACCAAGGGGCTGCGGGTACTGGCCAACGACCGCCTTCGATACTGTTATCACGCGGCTCGGGCCATCGTTGAAAACCGTAATATCCGTCTCAGCGACGAGGAACTGGAAGCGCTCCTGGCGAACAACGCTAAAGCGGGTTCCTTTATTCAGGACAACTTCAAAGGGATATTTTTCGCCAAGGGCGTTCACGGACTGATCGATACCATCCGGGCCAACATAGACAAATTGTCCGGATTCAAGAAGGACATCGCCCTCTTCGCTTTGGGCAAGACCTGCATGTCGGGCAAAGGCGGATTCGGTCATTTTTCCTCTTCAACCCGCTACGGAAAACGCGAAGACACCCCGGAGGAGTTCAAGGAGCGGTTCCGCAAGAATGTGGTCCGCATCAACGCGCTTGTTTTCGACAACGGCAAAGAGTGCAAGGCCTACCGGAAGGACGTGAACGGGCTGTTGTCCGAGGTGCGTGTGGACCTGGCCTACTTCGATCCACCGTACGCAACCGAGTTCTCGACCAGCAATTACGAGAAGTCCTACCACTTCGTGGAAGGGCTGATGACTTATTGGGACGGGTTGACTCTGGTGGAGGGTTCAAAGACCAAGCACTACAAGACGGATCATCAAACCGTTACCCGAGCCAACGCCAAGGAATTCTTTGAGACTTTCCTTGGAAACGCCCAACATATTCCGAATTGGCTGATTTCGTACCGGGACCACGCATATCCCAATGAGCGGGAGATGCGGGGAATCATAACAACTCACGGTTTCGAGCCGGCGATGCGTTCCCGCGATCACCACTATTCCATTACCTCGCGCCACGGAGACGCTTCCCACGCCAAAGAACGTCTTTTCATCTGCAAACACGGGAAAGGTCGATCGGCCAAAGCGGATGTCGCCACTGAAAGCATGAGTTCCCAGGCGGTCTGGGAGGAGACCGAGAACGAGATCCGCTACCGCGCCAAGGACCCGAAGCAATTTGAACCGGACAGTTTCCGGCGCAAGACGCTCGAGGGCGTCGACGGAGTCTCTATTATCATCGGCAGGCTCAAAAAGGAGTTCGTTCGGGAAGGCGACAATCCCCGCTCTATGGTGCTCCAAGCCTATCGGTTCACCCGTAAGACCGAGCGCAACCCGGACGGTTGGACGATTGAAAAAGCCAAGGAGTGGATCAAGGAACACGAAGCCTCCGCCGCGACCCAGGCCGCTTTGCGCGTGGAAGAAAATATCCGCGCTTTGGCCGATGCGCCACTTGGTGATTCCCTGGACCTGCTGTCTTGCCAGGCAGGCAAGGCGGACACCGTTCGTGTCACCGGCTTCATGGGCAGCAAGTACCTGATGCTCGGCTGGATTGAAAGCCAGGTGCCCAAGGGGGCAGAGAGCTTCCTTGACGCCTTTTCCGGCGGAGCGAACGTGGCTTACCACTTCAAACGCAAGGGATTGAAAGTTATCGCCAACGACCTGCTGAGGTTTCCATACCATCTGGCCAGGGCGGTGGTCGAAAACCCCAGCGAGAAGCTGTCCGACGAGGATGTGGAGAAGCTACTCGCCCCCAACCCGGATGCCGGCACCTTCATTGTCGATCAATTCTACGGCTATTACTACACCAAGCCGGTGCTCCGTTGGCTCGATCAGGTGTGGGCCAATATCCAGAAGCTTCACGGATACAAGAAAGACCTGGCTCTCGCCGCGCTCGGGAGTACCGTCAAGGCTAAGAGCGCCTTCGGGCAGTTTTCTCGCTCGAAAATGCATCGCAAAGCCGACCTGGAATCTGAGGCGAGCTTGGAACAGTCCCAGCTTTCCAATCCCCCGCTGTCAAAATTTATCGAGTCATTCAAGCGGACCATTCGCCAGCTCAACAATCTGGTGTTCGACAACGGTAAAGAGTGTAAGGCGTTCAACCTGGATGCGACTGAGGCGGTCCGGCGCTATGGATCGGATGTTCTGTATCTTGATCCACCGTACGTGACCGAATTCGGCAGCAACGATTACGAGGATTCCCTTCATTTCATCGAAGGTTTGATGACCCGGTGGGCGGACAAAAAGATTCATTCCAATCCGCGCAAGAATTTCCCGTCCCGCACCAGGTACACCAAGGAATCCATCCGGTCCATGATGGAGACGCTGGCCGCCGACGCCCGTGGCAAGTATGGAACAGTCCTTCTGTCATACCGCGACAGGGCTTTTCCTCGTGAAGTGGAAATCCGAGGGATTCTATCCGAGCACTACGGCCTGGTGCGTGTGCGCGGTATGGAGGTGGATTACAACATCGCCAAGGACATCGGCCGGGAAGGAAAACATGCCCGGGAGCTTCTGTTCGTCTCATCCAAACCACGCAGTACACCTCGTTCGTCGGGTTCATTTTCTGCCGCGGCCTGCCATACCTCCATTCCGGTGGAGATCGATGTGTCAGTGCCGACGGTTCTCAGCGCAGAAGCCCTGGATGTCGTGAGGGAAACCGGTGATCCGCAGTTTACATTTGTTCTCTGCCGCGCCGGGACCAACAAGAACGGCGACCATTTCACCTCGGATGAACTGGCGGCCCGTTACACCACGGCCGTCAACAAGAAGATCGATCTCAAACATTCCCAGGAATTCACGGACATCGTCGGCGGTATCGTGTCGGCTGACTTCATCGAAGACGAAAACGGCGGACGAATCGAGTGTGCCGGAGAACTCTTTGTCTCGGACAGTCCACATTCCCAACTGGCCTACAAGCTGATCCGGAAGGGAATCATCACCCAGGTCTCGATGGAATGCGATTACGAAGAGGGTGAGTGCTCCATTTGTGGCAAGCGGGTGCAGTCGAAAAACGATTACTGCATCCACCTGCGCAAGTACAAAGGCGGCGCATTCCAGGGGAAGCCCGTCTACGAAATTCTTCACGGCGTGACATTCACCGGCCTCGGACTTCTTGACCGAAAGGGCGCTGATGAAAACGCACGTATCACCCAGGTCGCCTCGGAACGGGGCGAGGTTTCCGAAACTCTTAACGAAGGAGGTCCGACGATGGACGAGAAACAGAAAGCGAAAGACGAGGCGGCCGAAGCTGCCAAAAAGACCGAAGACGGAGGTGGAAATGCCGCTGACGATAAGGCTCGAATCAAGGAACTGGAAAAGGAGAACAAGGAACTCAAGCAACAGGTGCTCACTCTGCAAAAGCAGGTTGAGGAAATGACAGCGGAGCAAAAAGCCGCAGCCAATCGTGCAAGGGCCCAAAAGCTTCTGAGCAAAGTGGAAAAGCACGGCATTACCTTCGATAGCGACGAAGATCGTACGAACGAGTTGACCAGACTGGCCGGACTTTCTGACGACGCCTTCAGCGCAACCGAGGACGCATTTGACCGGATGATCAAGGCGGATGCTGAGAAGGCCAAAAAGGACGGAGGCAAGCCTGAAAACAACGCCGGGAAGAAACAGGCGAAGGCGGATGATGAAAAAAACGATCCGCCGATGCGCAGCGACGCGGGCGTTCGACCCAGGGACGTGGACGACGGGAAGAAAAGTCTCGAAGACAAACTCAAAAGCGGCTTCATGGCCGCTTATCACCAACGCGTGGGTCTGACGACCGGCGAACCGATTCAAACCAATTAATAAGGAGGATAGACCATGCCTTACATCAACCCAAACCATCGCGGCCTCGCCTATGGCGATGGCTACATGCAGGGGGACGGCCAACTCGGTCAGGTAGTGAGGATCGTCGGCGACGATCTGTTCGCCGTGAACACCGATCCGACGATCAAGTCCTTCGGCATTTTGATCAAAGACTACAAAAACGGAGAGATGCCCGGCATTTACTGCATGGGCGGCATATACGAGACCGATGCCTTCGATGGCACTATCAATCCGGGTGACGACCTGAAGGTTTCGGCCACCGGCATCCTCACCTCGGGCGTTCAAGCCGGTGAAGAGGTTATCGCGCGGGCCATCTCCGTCTCCGGCGGGACGCTGAAGTTCCGGCTCATCATCTGATTACAGGAGGAGACCTAAAATGGAGAAGACTCAAGTGAACGTACACAGCCAGGAATACATGGAGACCATGGCCCGCCTCATGTCCGAGGCGCTGGAGTCTCCGGAAGGAATGCGCGCGCTGGCCGCTGCCATCGCCGCGCCCATTGAACAGGAGATCAAACGCAAGGAGATTTCATCTCTCCTGCTCACCCGTCATACCCTGCCCAAGGGAGAACGGCCGTTGTACCAGAAAAAGCCGAAGGTCAAGGCTTACTGGATCAGCAACGAGGGCGAGGCCCAGGAGCAGGAACTCGGCAAGGACGAGGTGGAATTCCCTACCCATCGCATCCACTCCGCGCCGATGGTTGATGTTTCGGTGCTCAAAAACGGCAACATCGGTACCCTGATGGATATTCAGACCTCGGCGGCCGATGAAATCCGCAAAGAGATCGACAAGCGGAGCATTACCGTGATCTCATCCGCGGTTCCGGTGGCTAACACGGTGGAGGTGACCGGCACGACATTGACCGAGGAGGCGCTGAACGAGGCGATCTCCATTATCGAGGATATGGAGATGTCGGTGAAGTACATCGTCATGCGAGGCCGACGGTTCAACGACCTTCGCAGTTGGAACCTCGATCCCCAGACCAAGGCCGAACTGCGCGCCAAGGGTGTCATCAAGAATTACGGCACCGGCGGTATTCTGCTCACTGCAGCCCAATCCCTGGACGAGGTTCTCCTGATCCCCGATGAGGAAGTCGGCAAGATGCCGGTACGCGAAAACATCAAGACCGAGGCTATCGAGCAGAAGACCCGTTTTAAGACCGGTTGGCTGGTATGGTCCGAGTTGGGCCAAGGCATCACGCGTCCGGATATCATGGCAAAAATCAAGATTCTCGGCTGATGGAGGTGCCAAGTTATGTTCAAAGTAAAAAACGTCCGACCGGGAATCCTGATCATCGCCGACGCCAGACTTCGACTTGAGCCGGGGCGTGTACTGGAAGTCGACGAGTTAACACCCCACATGGAACGTGCGATCTCGGCCGGCCTGCTCGCCAGACCGGAAAAAGAGGAAGACCCACCCGCAGACACAACTATCAAAACAAAAGAAGAAGCAGGCAGTGAGACGGATCTTGACTGGTCAAAACTCCCGGCGGCCGAGGCCATCTCTAAAGTCGGAGATGAAAACGACGCCACCAGACTCAAATCCCATCTTGCCAATGAAAAGCGACGCACGGTTATCGATGCGCTGAAGAAACGCTTGGTGGAGGTAGAAGGTGGCGATAGCTGACCTTGTCCTCACGCTTCGCATCGACCTGGCCGATCCGGAAAGCGCTCTTTTCGCTGACGATGTACTTCAGCGGTGCATCCATAAGGGTGTCTACCGTCTGGCACGTGATCTGGAGATATCTCTATCCGTTGTAGATGATGAGGTCGTACCGGACCCCGAGGGTGAAACGCGAGAACTGCTTCTGCTGCTTGGGCAGATACACGCCTGCCAGGTCATGCGTGCGACCACTGCGAACACATTTTCGTTTTCCAGTGGCGACAAGCGAGTCGACAAGACCAAGCAGCCAGAGCACTGGGCGAAACTTGAGGAGGACCTCAAGGCTCTTTACAAACAGCGTTTGAGCGAAATCAAGCCGGGGGCCGCAGCGAGTCCCGAGGACTACATTATTTCGCCTTCAGATATGAAGCCGGTCATTTACGAGCAGGGAGGCGATTTGTGAATCTCCTGACCGACAACGAGAAGGTCTCGGCGGCGGAAGATGTAAAGGAATTGATTCTGGCATCGGGACAAGAGGCTGTCCTGCTTCGAAGCCAACCCGGTGAACGGCTTTACGGTTCGGATGACGCAACATACGAGGAAGTCGGATCGTTCCCTCTGGAGTTTGTGGAGACACCACCGGAAGACCTGAACAATAAAATCGACGCGGTTGCTTGCGTTTTGCCGGAAATGGATATCCGGCCGGAAGACCACATCCGAAGCGGTGCGGATGAATATCGTGTTCAGACCATTGATGATGAACGTTTGTTCGGCGTGGTGACCCACAAGGTTCTCAAATTGGTTCGTCTCCATGGGAGTTAAGCGATTCGGAGACTGGGACAAGGCTCGGGCGAAATTGGCCAATGCCCCAGGTGCCCGACTGGCCCTGGCGCTTCGTCAAGCGACCATTAAGAACGCCATCCTGCTTGTTCGGGAGATCAAACGCGGCATCCGTAGCCAGGCTCCCGGCGGAAAACCATTCGCCAAACTCGCCGAAAGCACTATCAAACGCAAGGGCTCCAGTAAGGCCCTGATCGATACCGGATTCCTGATCAATGCCATCACCCAAAAAATCATGGCCGACCGTGCCTTTGTCGGACTCCTGCGGGGCACAGCCAACAAGGACGGTGATGACATGGTCAATATCGGGGCGGTGATGGAATACGGAGCCACCATCCAACATCCCAATGGAGCGGTGATTGTGATCCCACCCAGACCGTTCCTTCATCCCACCATGCAGAAATACCGCAAGCAGATTATCGAGAATTACCGGCAGGCCATCCACTCTGTTCTCTGACGACACCGACACTTCCGCACAGGTTCCGGTAGGTAACAGCCAGAAGAAACTGAATAACCGGAGGTGCATCGTTGGAAACCGTTCGAACAGTTGTTGAAAGCTTCATTCGCCTGGTAAAGGCCGAGATCGACCCCGATGCGGTACTCGTGGCCGCGGACGATGTATTCGAGGTGCCCAAGGTCCCGAGCCTGATCCTGCAGGGACCAACGCTGATCGAAAACGGCGAACGGCGAACCCAGGCCCGCATGGTGGAAAAAGATGTTCCACACCTGAGCTATGAAGAATGCCGCTATCCCCGTCTTTATCACCTCGACTTCGATGTCATCGTCACCGCCGCGCATGAAGGCGAGCTGCTTGATCTCCAGGAAAAAGTCGCCCGCTTCTATCAGCGCCATCCGGTTTTGACCGTGGAGGATCGCGGATCGATCAACCTTACCGAGCTTGTTCCTCTGGGCGGTTTGCGCAGAGTGAATTTGTCAGATCTTCGACAGAGTTCCGGTCGCTGCCGGATCGAGGATTGCCCCGTTTATGACGGGATCGTTGAAGTGGGTCCGCTCATCAAGGATCGCAAGTTTGAATTTCGTGACGGTGTCGAAGAGGACCGTCTCTACACACCATAAACGAGGAGGAACCAAAATGATTGAAATTAAAAATCTACTTTTCCAGCCGCTCACGTTTCACCTCGCGGGCGACGGGCAAGGACTGCATCTGAACCCGCGCGAACGTAAATCAATAGGCAATGAACAACTGTCACCTGAAATCGAAGCCGCAGAAAAGCGGGGTCTGATTTCATTAACGGAGACGGTAAAGCCACAGGAAGTACCAGCAAAAACAGTTGAGTCTCCCGTAAAAAAATCCAAGACAAAATCAAAGGGCAATGGAACCCCAACGCCCCGGCGTACCAAACGGAGGTAAATCATGGCCACATATCTTTCCCCGGGCGTTTACACGCGCGAGATCGATTTCAGTTATTACGTCAAACAGATTTCCACATCATCCTGCGGCATGGTGGGCGTGGCCGAAAGAGGCCCGATCAACAAGGCCATGCTGGTCACCAGCTGGGAACAGTTCATCAACAAGTTTGGTTCCTACCTCCAGGCCGGTTATCTGGCCTACGCCGCAAGGGCCTTTTTTGATAACGGCGGCTCGGTGCTCTATGTGAACCGGATCGCCCACCTGTCAGATCCCACCGACAAGAGCAGCCTCACCGCCGTGAAATCCTCGGTGACGTTGAAGGACCGGCGAGCTGTGGCCGCGATACTGGAAACCGGCACCGCCGGGACGGACCGCATCACCTGGCTTGCGCGTCAGGCTGGTGTCGATGGAAACGGTATCTCTGTTGAGCTCGTCGCTTCGGGCACCGACACACCGCTTTCCGTGAACGTCACAGGTCAGGCGATAACCGTGAATTTGGCCACCGATGGTGAAGCCGATCCCGTGAGCACCACGGATCAGATTGTCGCTGCGATTGCCGCGAAGTCAGAGGCGGACGCCTTGGTTCAAGTAAGCACCGAGGATACCGGCATCGTGCAATCGGCATCGTCCGCGAACCTTGCAGGCGGACAGGATGCCCAGGACACCCTCCGTGTTCTCGCTGCTAACGAAGGTACGTGGGGAGATCGTCTCAGCGTTCAAATTGAGGACGGAACACTCGATCCTGCCACCAGATTCAATCTCGTCATTCGATATAAGGACGAGGTCGTCGAGGTTTTCAAAGACCTGTCCATGGATGAATCGGCATCGAATCATGTGGAACTGGCGATCAACGAACGCTCCGAGTTTATCAGCGTCGAGGATCTCGGTCCTCTGTCCGGTACCCCGGATGATCGGCCTACGACCGGCGGATTCAGTTTCTCCGGCGGCGACGACGGGCTGGTCGACTTGAATGACATCGATTACATCGGAGACCCCTCTCAGCACACCGGATTCTACGCTTTTGACGAGATCGACGCCCTGAACATGCTTATGGCTCCCGGTGTAACCACTGCCAACGTAATCCACGCCGGAATCACCTACGCCGAAAATCGCAAAGACCTGATGCTTGTCGCTGAAGCGCCCATCCATCTTGAACCGTTGGAAACAGTCGATTTCCGCAAAGGCCAGGGCATGTATTCGCACGCGGCGTTCAACTCGTCCTATGCGGCTCTCTACTATCCCTGGCTTGAAATCAGCGATCCGGTTACCGGCAAACGAAAACTGATTCCGCCCTCCGGGGCCGTGGCCGGATGTTACGCGCGAAGTGACCAGAAAACCTATGTCTGGTACGCCCCCGCCGGCATCGACCGCGGACGAATCTTCAATGCCCTGTCGCTCGGCTACAAGGCCAGCCGGGGTGAAAGGGATGTGATCTACCCCGAGGGTGTCAACGTGATTGCGTCTTTCCCCGACACCGGAATCAATATCTGGGGACAGAAGACCCTGCAGAGTCAACCATCTGCCCTGGACCGCGTGAACGTCCGGCGGCTAATGATGTATATCGAGGAGGCCATCGCCGAATCCTCTCGTTTCGTGGTTTTCGAACCCAACAATCCGCAGACCTGGCGGGCCCTGATCCGGCTGATCAATCCCTTTCTACAGGACATCAAGGACAAGGGTGGATTCTATGACTTTGCGGTCCAGTGCGACGAGGAAACCAACACTCCGGCGGTCATCGACCGCAACGAGCTGGTGGCCCGTATCTTCGTCAAGCCCACGAAGACGGCTGAATTCATCGAACTCAACTTCGTGCTCACCGCCACCGGGGCTGACTTCAAAGAAATCTTCAAGACAGCGTAAGGAGGTAACCCATGCGTAGCGGAAATATGCCCAAAAGCTTGTATCAAAACTGGCAGTTCGCCATCGAGGTCAACGGTTTCGATGTGGCGCTCTTCAAGAAAGGCCAGGAGCCCAAGACCGAATTCGAGGAAGTGGCCTTCGCTCCGGCCGGTTCGATGTTTGACCAGAAGGTCGCCGGGCGGGTGAAGTTCGAGGACATCACCCTTGAAAAAGGCATCCTGCAGGACGGTTCCGATGAAGCCGCGCGGGAATGGACCAAGAAACAGGTGGACGTCAACGCCGTGGTGGGCGGACTGCCCAACGATTACATGCGTGACATCGACATCGTCCGTTACGACCGCGCAGGGAACGAAACCCGACGGTGGACCCTGCACGGAGCATGGATCAAGGTACTGGAGTACGACGAACTCGAGGGCGCGAACACGGACAACACCATCGAAAAACTCACCATCAGTTACCAGTACTGGACCTGATTCAAGGAGATAAGCCATGCACATATTTGAACTGCCAAGCGGAACTGAAGTCGAGCTCAGGGAAATGACTGGAGCCGAGGAGGAACTGCTTACCAATCAACGGCTCATCCGGAACGGTGACGCTGTAAACCAGGTGCTCAGGAACTGCACCGTCCGGCTGGGAGAGACTGAGGAGCCGTCCATGAAAGATGTGCTCGACCTTCTGTCCGGAGACCGTCTGTTCATCCTGGTCAAGCTGCGACAGATATCTCTCGGAGATGAAGTGGAGTTGGAACTGCTCTGTCCAAATACAGCCTGTCGTGCCGCGAACATCCTTACCGTCAACATGGATGATCTGGAGGTTACACCCTACGGCGAAGAGCGGGAGTTCACCTTTGACCTGCCCGGTTCGAATCGCAAGGTGCGATTTGGTTATCTGGACGGCCAGAAGGAAAAAAGACTGGCCGCGCTTAAAGAACCGTCCATTTCTTCGGCCATGCTGATCCGTCTCATCGACATCGATGGCGCGGCCCCGAGCAAGAAGCTGATGAACGATATGTCCCTGCGCGACCGCAGCGCCCTGCGGCAGGAAATGTTGCGGGTTGACGCGGGCGTCGATACCACCGTGGAGACCGAGTGCGAAACCTGCGGCACCCGTATCCGCACGCGTCTGGAGGCTGAACCGGGTTTTTTGTTCCCCGGAGTTCGCTTGTAAGGGACGTTTTCTTTCTCGCTTACGGCGGGCTCCATTGGAGTTATTCGGAAACCAGGGCGCTGCCGCTTCGGGTCCGCCACGAATTCGTGGAGGCACTGGAGCGGCAGCTTGCTTTTGAACGTGAGGAATTGGAGCGCAATCGCACATGAACGGAGATCTTGGACTTGGTGTCGTTGTTTCGATGAAGGACGCGTTTTCGCAGAACGCGGCCCGGGTCCAGACGTCCATGCAGTCCTTAGATGCCACGGTCGCCGCTTCCAGCGAACGTATGACGCGAAACCTCGACCGTATCCAGAAAGGGACCATGATGATCGGCGCAGGTCTGGCTCTCATGGCCTTGCCCGTCGGTCTCGTGGCATCCACGGCAGCCACCCAGAAAGCACTCGGTGAACTGTCCTCCCTCGGGGTCAAGGATCTGCGGGCCATTGAAGACGCCGCGGAATCCTTCACCAACACCTGGTCCGGATCGACCAAGGCCGAATTTATCACCGCAGCCTATGACGTACGCTCCGCTTTATCCGGGTTGACGGATGAAGCTGTCGGATCGTTCACCGCCATGGCCGCCCTTACCGGCAAGGCCACCAAAGCGACCACCGAAGAGATGGTCGGCACCTTCACCACGGCCTACGGCATTTTCAAGCCCCTCATGCAGGATATGTCGGACGCTCAGTGGGCCAAGACCTTCGCCGGAGCTATGGCCCAGACGGTCGCTTCCTTCAAGACCAACGGCCGCCAGATGGCCGACGCCATCAAGAACATCGGCGCGGTGGCCGCCTCTTCCAATGTCCCATTGCAGGAACAACTCGCCATCCTCGGGCAGTTGCAGACCACTATGCCCGGATCAGAAGCCGGAACACTGTACAAGGCGTTCATCATGAAAGCCGCCGAGGCCGGCGAAAAGCTCGGGCTCTCGTTCATCGATTCCACAGGACGGTTGAAAGGGATTATCCCCATTCTCCAGGAGATCAAGGGGCGTTTCCCCGATCTGTCCCAGGCTGCGGCCCAGGTGGAGATCAAGAAAGCCTTCGGTTCCGACGAGGCCGTCAAGTTCCTTTTGCAGATGTCCCAGGGCGTAGGGGCGCTGGAGACCAATATTCAGTCTGTCGCCCGGGCTATGAAGACCGGCACCGCCGTCACCGAAGAGATGGCCCAGGCCATGAATATGGACATCGGCAGTCAGTTCAAGCTCCTGTGGCAGCAGATCAGTAACCTGTCTGAAATCCTCGGCCGCACACTGCTCCCGGTGGTCACACCGATCATCCAGGGTATATCAAAGGCCGTGCTCTTCTTTCAGAAACTGGCCAAGTCCATGCCGGGGCTGACCAGAGTCGTACTCACCCTGTCCATGGCCTTGGGTGCGGTGCTCGTCGTTGTGGGCGGCGTGATCGCCGCCGCGGGGACCATCGGTTTGATGCTTCCTGCCATCAAGGCCGGTCTCGCGGCCATGGGAGCGGCTGTGGCCGGTGTCGGGTCGGCGTTCGCCACCTATTTTCTGCCGGTTGTGGCCATCATCGGAGGCGTAGTGCTGGCCGTCTATCTCCTCAAACGGGCGTGGGAGACCAATTTCGGCGGCATCCGCGACACGATTCTTGGGGCGTGGGAAAAGGTAAAACTCGTCGTGGGCGGTATCCGCGAGCTGATATCTTCCCTGAGCGGCGGTTCCGGACGGATGTCGGCGGAGCTGGCGAAAAAGTTAGAGGCTGCCGGATTGATGGGACTCGTAGTTACGGTGTTCCGCATCTATTATCGGGTGCGCCAATTCCTGACCGGATTGTGGCAGGCTTTTTCCACCGCGTTCGGAAAGATCCGAGCGATTCTCGAACCGGCGATTCGGGCGCTCATGCAGGCATACGGCGCTCTCTATAAGGCGGTTTTTTCTGTCATGGAAATATTCGGCTTGGCGGCATCGTCAGCCGACGCTTCATCCTATCGAAGTTTGGGAGAAACTCTCGGCACGGTCCTGGGTGTCATCGCCCGGGTGGGCGCGTATCTGCTCAAGTTCGTGATCTACAACCTGGTGGCGGTCGTCAAGGTCGTCACCTGGGTGGTGCACGCAGTCGTATGGCTGGGCAAGACCATTGTCACAGCTTTCATCGAGGCCGGGAAGTTCATCTACAAGTTCTTCCTGCCGATCCGGCTCCTGGTCCAGGCGCTCCGCATGGTCGGCCGGGTGGTTTACACGGTCTGGCAAGTGCTCACCGGAGACCTTTCAGTAGTCGATGGATTAAAGTCCATTAGCAGCGCTGTTTTTGATTTCCTGACCACACCGTTTCGGTGGGCCCGGGATGTGATCGTCGGTGTCTGGAATTCTATCAAGGGGCTGTTCTCGTCTATCGGACGGCTCTTCACCGCCATTGCATCGTCGCTGGTCGCCGCATTCATGGATCTGCCGCTGGTGCGAAACTTGAAGGATGTTTTCGTGGCGGTACGGAGCTTCTTTTCGAGCGACACAACCTTTTTCGAAGCCGGCAAACAGCTATTGATCGCCCTGGGCAAAGGTATCTGGTCGGCGGTGACCTATCCTTTCGAACTTCTCAAGAAGGCGCTCGGTTGGCTCAGAAAGCTGCTGCCGTTTTCAGACGCCGAGACCGGACCTTTATCCAGTCTGAGCAATTCCGGGGCGGCGATTCTCAAGACTCTGGCCAAAGGCATGCTGGGAGTCCTTTCGTTGCCGGGCAAGATACTCGGTATGGCGCTCAAGGGGATGTTCTCCGCGGTTCGCTGGGTATGGCAAGGCATCAAGTCCTTGGGCTCCGGCATCCTCTCGGCGCTGAGCTGGCCGTTTCGAAAAGGCGTCGAGTTGGCCGCGTCCGCGTGGCGTGGTGTCACTGGCGTGGTCGCTTCCGCTTGGAACGGAATCAAGGGTCTCGGCGCGTCGGCGTTTGATGCCATGGTTACGCCGTTCCGATGGGTCGGTGATGTTGCCGGAAGCGTCTGGAACGGTATTCGTTCCACCGCGAGTGAATTGTGGAGCAGGCTCGGTAACCTTGCTCAGTCGGCGTGGTCCTTCGTGAGCGCACCCTTTACCTGGATCGCCGATGCGGCTTCAAGTGCGTGGAGTCACATTACCAACGCCGCATCCATGGCCTGGGACGGTCTTAAGTCTATCTCACAAAGCGCCTGGGAGTGGATCAAAGCCCCGTTCGAGGGACTGGCTTCAGTTGCCTCCTCTGCCTGGGAAAAGGTAAAAAACGCCGCCTCGGGAGCGTGGGATTCCGTTACGTCTACTGTATCCAACCTGGCAGGCACTGCGTTTGAAAGCGGGAAAGCCATTCTTACCACCGTGGGTGAAGGAATCAAATCGGCGGTCACCGCGCCGTACCGGGCGGCCAAATCAGCCCTGTCTTTTGTTCGCGATCTGCTGCCGTTTTCCGACGCCAAGGAAGGTCCTCTGGCCAATCTGACCCGTAGCGGGTCGGCTCTCCTGGAAGCGCTGGCCGGAGGGATCACCAAGGCCGCGACGGTTCCCGCTAAGGCAATAGCGGGAGCCTTCGGTTTCATGAACGATATGGTTGGACGGGTGGCCGCGCCGTCGATGCTGGCCGGGACACTGGCGCTCACGCCGGTTGTCGCTGGTGAAATCCCTTCGGCTGGAACGCCTCTCTTCGGGACCGAACCGGCGATCATGGAAACGAGATCAGAGACTGCGCCTCCTGAACAATCGCGTCTTCTCGGCGAGACCAGAGGTGTCCTTGCTTCCGGAAATAACGGTTTTGCGCAGTCGTCCACCAGCGAAAACCTGCTGCCGGTATTAGAGGCCATTCTGAGCAAATTTGACGCGCTCGCGGAGCGGCCCATCGACGTCTCGGTGACCACCTTGCTCGATGGACGTCAGGTTGCCCAATCGGTCTATCATGATTTGCGCGAGCGCAAAATCAAGAATTACGAAACGCTGTGAGGTTAGCATGAAAACAATATTCATTTGCAGTCGATATGCGGGAAACGTCACCCACAATGTAACTGTCGCCGAGCGGTTGTGCCGCAAGGCTGTGGAGCTCGGTTGTGCTCCTTTCGCACCCCATCTTCTGTTTACCCGCTTCCTTGACGATGAAAAGGCGTCGGAGCGGGAGATTGGTATCGCTTGCGGACTGATGTTTATGAAAAACTGTGACGAGGTCTGGGCCTATATTGGAGACGGGGTTTCAAGCGGCATGCGCAGAGAAATGGACCATGCCCTTTGTCTGGGCAAGACCGTGGTCGAGATCAAGGAGTTCTGACCGTGGCCTGGGACCAGAAAGAGATCACAGCCTACATCGTGGATGTGGATACAGGTGACTACCTGGATTTTCAATACAATCCCAATGATATCGTGGACGACAAAAGTACCGCGTATGCCGCCATCAAGATTCCAGGGATGAGCCATCCTCGCTACCAATACGTGGCCGGCGAACCTCGTAAGATCAGCTTCAAGATTCTATTCTTCAAGGGACCGGTCAAGGAGTCGGTTGACTGGCTGCGCTCACTGCTTTACCCGGAGCATGCAGGAACGATGCTCAAGAACGCACCGCACCGTGTGCTGTTCATGTTCGGTGATCTCTATCCCGGTGTGCTTTGCGTGGTCCGCCAGGTGAAGGCGCGTTTTTTTCATCTTTTTGACCGCGAAAACCTCCTGCCCCAGCATGCCGAAGTCGACATGGTGTTGGAGGAGTACATCGACGAGTCGGTGGATTATTCGGAGGTGCGCGGATGATCGGACGTCGTTCCCGCTATGCAGCTGGCATCCTTTACACGGATCATGGGGATGAGTTTCTTGGAGTCCGTCCGCGCGTCGATACAACTCCCCGCCCCGATGATCGCTTCCACACGGTGGTCGACGGCGACAGGCTGGATCTGCTGGCCCACCGCTACCTGGACCGTGCCGAACTATGGTGGATCATCTGTGATTACAACGACATTTTCTTCCCCCTGGAGCTCGAGCCCGGCATCGTGCTTCGTATTCCATCCGTTGAACATGTTCTGATGCGCTTGCTGAGCTGACTCAAGCCTTTCATTCCATTCGCGCCGACAACTTTCCCTAAGCTCCGGTAAGTATCCGGTGAAGACCGCCATGCCGGCGGTACAACCGGAGTTAGACGCATGGATCTCGACACATTCAAACCAACGTTCCTGATTCAGATCGAGGGACAGACATTATCGGCGGACATCACGCAGGAGATCACCTCGTTCGTCTTCGAGGACAACGAGGAGGAACTCGATGTCCTGGAACTGTCTGTCACGGACCGCAACCTGCAGTTCGTGGACGATCCACTATTCCAGGAGGGCAACGAGATCGTCGCCCGCTTCGGGTATGTCGACAACCTCTCCCCGCGCAAAAAGGCAGTCATCAAGGACATTGATTACGACTTTCCCGAGAGCGGAGATCCAACCATTCGCATCAAAGCCTATGACAAGGGTTTCAAACTGGCCGGCAAAGAGAACCAGAAGGTTTGGAAAAACCCGCTCCGGGTATCCTCTACTCCGAAATTGCCGAGGAGATTAGCTCCGCCAACGGACTGACACCGTTTGTGAACCCCACCAAGGGACGACATCTGCGGGTCGTTCAAAGCAACATATCCGACGCCCAGTTCCTCAAAGAACTCGCGGTCAAAGCTCGAGAACGGGACGGTGACGGAGTTACAGGCTATGCCTTTTTTGTCCAGGACGACGAGCTGCACTTTCATCCCCGCGAGATGGAGAAAAAGCCCGCCGCGGTCCTCGAATACTTCACTGACCGTAAAGGAGTGCTTCGTTCCTTCCGCCCGTCCACCCAATCGCAAGGGGCAAAAGGAGCCGGAACGGAAACCAAAACCACTGGCGTCGATCCACGCAAGAAAGAGCCTGTTGAACATACCGCCAACAACGAGACCACACCAGAGCGCACGTCTTTGGGCAAGCAGACCTACCTGGTCGACGGAAATACCGGCGAGGGAGCCTACAAGGAGCAGGAGTCGGGACAGATTGTTCCCAGCTTCGAACGGTCCGAAGGCTTCCACGAAGAGCCGCGTCAGGAACCCGCACAGGACCTGGCCGAAGGCAAGTTCAAGGAAGCCGAGCTCCGCCAGGTCGAGGCTGTCGCCGTCACTATCGGCATTCCCACGCTAAGGGCCAAAAAGAACGTGGAAGTCAAAGGCGTCGGCCAGAAGTTCTCCGGAATCTATTACTGCCATTCGATCCGCCATGCCATCGGTGACGGTGGATATCAGTGCGAACTCAAACTCAAGAAAAACGCCCTGGGTAAAGGAGCCGGCGACAAGTCGGATAACGCCAAGGGCAAACAAAACGACCAGGAAGCACCGCCGACCCCGCAGGAAGAACTGCCCCAGATGGTAACCATCGACGCGGACAGCGGGCAAAGACAGTAAGGAGGCAAAATAAATGGGAGATCTAAGCAAGAACTTTTCACGGCATGAATTCGCATGTCGCTGCTGCGACCGGACCGAGATCAACCAGCGGCTGGTGGATGCACTGCAGGAGCTGCGCGATCTCGCAGGTCTTCCGGTTCGAGTCACCAGCGGTTACCGCTGCCCGGAACACAATCGAGCGATAGGCGGAGCGACTCGAAGTCAACATCTGCTCGGAACCGCGGCGGATATCTCAGTCAGAGGAATGACTCCGGGCCAAATGTACCGACTGGCCGAAGACATTGAGGCCTTTCACAACGGCGGAATCGGCGTCTATCCGGATAAGGGATTTATTCATGTGGATGTGCGAAACGGACGGGCCCGTTGGGGACAACTCGGCGGGAAATACGTTGCGCTTGCAGAAGCGCTGAAAAACACAGGAGGAAACAACCATGCAACAGCTTGAACAGATTCTGATTTTTATTCTGGACAATAAGGAGCTCATCGGGACTTTGCTCGCGACGCTTCTGGCGATTATCAAACTGACTTCGTGGGGGCGCGCCAAGGCCGCGGCGTTAGATGCGGTTATCGGTGTCATCGAGCGAATGGGAGCAAAAGATGTCAAGAGCGGCGTCGCGGCCAAGGAAATCAATCTCCAGACCGCGGCCAAGGATGCCCTTCGTCACGCGGTGACCAAGGCCGATCCGAAAAAGAAAGCTGATGGACTGGCGACCCGTGTGGTGCGGGAGGTCCTGCGCGGCTTCCTGCCACGGAAGTAAACGGGAGGATTGTCTGTGATCGAGACCCAGGACCGACAACATGAGGAGCGTTACAAGAACCGCTGGTACGGCAAATACCGGGGTTTCGTGCGCGATAACAACGACCCCGAACGTCTCGGGCGCTGTCGCCTGGAAATACCGGCGGTGCTCGGTACCGGCAAGGAGAACTGGTCGGACTGGGCATCGCCCTGCTTTCCTTACGGCGGGAACGAGGACATCGGCGTGTTTCTTGTTCCCGAAGAAGGCGCATCGGTGTGGGCGGAGTTCGAAGGCGGCAAGGTCCAGTTCCCCATCTGGTCGGGCGTATGGCTGGCAAAGAGCAACCCCGGTGAACAGCCGGAGGAGTCGAAACGTGTCTGCAGCGATCCCACCTGCCGTGACTGTGAGGATAAAGTCGAACACAAACCCGACAGCCACGACAACCTCGAACATAAGAAATACCACGGCCATCCGCCGTATTACTGCCCACGCCGCAAGGTACTGCTCAAAACCGAGACCGGCCACACCATCGTTTTTGACGACCGGGAGGAAGAGGAATTTTTAAAGATCATCGACCGCGCCGGGCAGATCCTTCACATGGACTGCCGGGTAAAGCGGGATGTTCAAACCGGCAACTCCCGCCGACGGGGGACCAGGGATGCCGAGCAAGGTGATCAATTGGACATCGCAGCCGACATCAAGGATCAGCATGCCCGTATCGAGATCGCCGACCTCTGCCGCCAGTTCATGCGCTGGGAAGCATGGAAAGATAAGGAGAAAATCCATATCCAATCCTGCGACAAGACCCGGGCCCGCTGGCAGAAGATTCTGATCGACACCACCAAGGGACGGGAAAAAGTTCATATCTGGGGGCTTTGCGGCACCCAGGATATCCTCATCGACTCCACCAGCGGCGCTGAAAAGATCCGGCTGACCGACAAGGCCGGCCAGGTTGTGGTCATGAACGCGGCCGCGGGGCGAGAACGAATACAGGCTACTGATAAATCCGGAAGCGTCATCCTCATGGACGGCGTTATGGGGAACATCATCGTCCGCTCCAGCAACAAGGTATTGATTAACACATGAGAACGGTCCAATGAGTCCAAAAGTATCCGTTATTATCAGAGCTTATAACCGAGAGCGTTATATCGGCGGTACCATAGAAAGCGTTCTCGCACAGACGTTCGGAGATTTCGATCTACTTGTCTGGGACGATGGATCTACAGACAAGACCTTCGAGATCGCCTGTGAGTATGCCAAGAGCGACCCGAGGGTCCGCATCACCCCGATGCACCACCAAGGCGCTGCCAAGTCATTAAAGGCCGCCATTGCGGACACCTTCTGTCCGTACCTCTGCTGGGTTGACAGCGACGACCTGCTTGCTCCGACAGCGCTGGAAGAGACGGTTGCCGTACTGGACAGCACTCCTTCCGTAGGAGTTGTTTACACCAATTACAAGGTGATCGATCAAAACGGCGCTGTTAAAGGCTCCGGCAAACGCTGTTGCATGCCGTATTCAAAAGACCGGTTGCTCCTTGATTTTATGACCTTCCATTTCAGGTTACTCCGCCGCAGCGTTTACGACCAGGTGGGCGGCATCGATGAATCAATCGAAATGGCCGAGGATTACGATCTTTGCTTGAGGCTTTCGGAAGTCACTGAATTCAGACATCTCAGAAAGTCTCTCTACCAATATCGTACCCACCCGGAGAGCCTGTCGAGGCAGTATAGATTCAAGCAGATCGAGTGTGCTCAACAGGCGATAGCCAGAGCGTTGGAACGTCGAGGTTTATCGGATCGCTATGAGATTCACGTGGCAATCCGTGAAAAGTTTACGTTAAGGAGGAAACGGTAAGCATGGAAAATCAGGATTCAGGTATCCACCGCAGCGCGGAGAGCGAACAGTTTTTAGCCAAGATTTTCGATGCATGGAGGGCTGAGTTCCGCCGTATCCTCGAGGACCATCGGCGCGAGATTCAAGACCGGCTCGAAAAGATAGAACGTGAGATCGAGAAGAAGTCGGACAAGGAAAACGTGGATCTTGTGGTTCGAGGCATCCACGAGGAACTGCGGCGCAACTCCGACGACATCAAAGATATTTACGTAGGACTCAATGAAAAGATGGGGGTCGAGACCATGTGGAAAGTGATCGGCCTGGTACTGACAATCGGTAGCGTGTTCGGCGGCATTGTGGGTTTTGCGGTTCACCTGACGATGGGGAAATAACCATGGCCAGACCACAAGCCAGATTGGGAGATATGTCATCGCACGGAGGGGTGATCATCACCGGTGCCATGCGAACGGTGGTCAACGGTATGCCGGTGGCGCGCATGGGCGATTTGCACGCCTGTCCCATACCGGGCCACGGTGTGACACCTATCGTTACCGGGAGTCTGGACACAGTCACGGAAGGAATGCCCAACGCGCGTATTGGAGATGTTACGGCCTGTGGTGCTGTAATCGTGACCGGCAGCCTGGATACGGACGATAACTGAGGTGATGAATGGATTGCGAAGATATTCAAGTACGTTACTGGGATGTATTTCCTAAATCAATCAGGGTCACTCGATCCTGGTGGTCAATGACGGTTCCTCTTTCAATCAGAGGGAATCCCAGAGGGGACATCCAATACGAAACCGTTGATTCCAGCATAGCCTGGGTCGACGGCGAGGGCCGCATTCGGCTCGGGTGGAGAACGGGCGCTACCATCATCATGATCTACGACTCGGAATCACGAGACAGCGTCCGTTATGTCCAGGTTGAGGTAATAGAAGAAAGCGGTGGCGGCTATGGCTACGAATAGCAAAGGGTTGACGATATGATCATGATAGGTGATGGAGAAAACGGCGACGGGTATGGATACGGGGGTGAGGAAGGCGGGCCTGTCATCGAGCAAACCAGTTCTTCACCGACACACTACGAAATCATGGCGCTGGCGCGCCTGCTGGCGGCTGGTCTGGGTGTATGCCCGGACGGTGAAGAGGAAGAGCCATACCTGCTTCAGGTCAAGAACAGCCTCTCCGCGATCAAGGATATCCTGGAGCAGAGCCACAACGCTTCAGAAGCGATCCGTGCCGAAGCCCAGACCATATTGGAAGCCCACGCGGAAAGCGCCCAGGAGTATATTCAGCAGGTCGAGCAACCTGAACCGCCCGACTTTCATCCTTTTATGTCCATGCCGGAAGGAACGACCGTTCGGGATCTGCCGGATGGCGGACGTATCTTCACCTTGGCTGACGGCGTGTTTGTCCGGGTGAACACGGACGGCAGCCTTGTCTCCATCGATCAGGACGGAACCGCAGTCACCCTTGAGCCCGCCCGCGGCGGTATCGTAACGCTTCCCGACAGTCGGGAACTCACCCTCAAGCCGGAAGCAGTCCGCGTTACCCATGAAGCCGCCGGTATCGAGGGTTTGCCTCTCGATATCGATCCGGTCCAGACAGCTCAAAACCGTTACCGGGTGGAATTGTCGGGCGGTTACCGTCTCGATGTCTCTCACGACGAACGTACCGCCGTTATCGGCAATCCTGCAGGCACTGTCGATATTCTCGCCATCACCCGTATCGAAGGTGTCGGCGAGGATGTTCAGGTCCGTCTGGTCCCCGGTGGAGCCAAGGGATTCACCGCCACCGAAAGCGGCCACAAAGGGATCATTGAAGCCGACGGTACGATCCATCTTTCCATGGCCAGCGGTTTAGACCTCGTCATACGCTTCCCGGAAAACGGCGGAACCGGAGACAAACCAGGTCATGATGGTTCCGACCCGGTTATCTGCGAGGAGCGTGAGTGATGGGACTCGATTTTCTCGGGAAAGGACTGAAATTTCCATTCAGGTTCCAGCAACGTTCAGGTGGGGCGCAGGTGTCATCAGCCACTTCACTGGAACACGAACACATCCACGAGAGCATAATCCAGATTCTCGGCACGCGTCCGGGTGAACGATTCATGCGGCCTGAATTCGGGTCCCGACTCAAGGACCTCATCTTTGAACCCAATGATGATGTTTTGAAAGGCTTGATCCGACATTACGTCATCGATGCTGTCAAACGCTGGGAAAAGCGGGTAGTCATCACCGACGTGTCCTTTGACGACTCATCGCAGAATATCGACCGCCACCTTCTGCCTGTCCGTATCTCCTACCGGGTCATCCAGAGCCAAGTGGAAGGAAACCTGGTTTATCCCTTCTATCGCGAGCCGCTTCAAGTATCCGCTCCCCGACAGTTCCGCTCCATTGCCGGTAAGTAACAAGCGGGTCCTCTCTGTCTGTTCCGGCAGATTGAGGAGCCCATGTTGCTAAAACCGATAGGTGACCGGAGATGGGCAGAGCAAGTATCGCTTATACAAACAAGGACTACGACTCCCTGCGTCGGGATCTTCTGGCGCGGGTGCCGCAGCTGACCGACCGCTGGACGGATTTCAACGCGTCCGACCTTGGTGTCGTTCTGCTCGAACTTTTTTGCGGCATCGGCGATATGCTGGCGTACTATCTGGACGCCCATGCCGCCGAAGCCTTTCTGCCCACCGCCCGCCAGCGGCAAAACGTCATCAACCTTTGCAAACTTATCAGCTACCGGCTGGACTCACCGGTGGCTGCCACGACCAATTTGCGTTTCTCCCTGGCCGCGTCCCTTGACGCGGATCTGGTCATACCGGAAGGAACGGCGTGCAGGGCCCGTCTGGAAGACGAAGATGTCGAATTTGAGACGGCCAAAGACGCCACCATCCCGACTGGCCAGATGACGGTCGAAGTGGGCGCGCGTCAGGGAATTCGCAAATCTGAAACCTTTTCCGGCACAGGTGAGCCTGGTCAGACGATCAATCTCACCGGAACGGCAGTCGCTCAAGGAAGCATCTGCATCCGGATACAAGATCGGGAATGGACAGAGCTTCTTCACTTTCAGGAAAGCGGGGCCGAATCCCTTCACTTTCAATCCGACACAGATGCCCTGGACAAGACCTGTATCGTTTTTGGTGACGGCGTGCGCGGGTTTGTTCCAACCGCCGGAGTGGAAATCGAGGTGGTGTATCTCGAAACCATGGGCGCGTCAGGGAACATCGGAGCGAACCTGGTCAGTGAACTGCTGACGCCTATTTATCTCGACAGTCAACAAGTCTCTCTCACGGTCGACAACCCGGTTCCGGCCACCGGAGGAACCGACCGGGAGACCCTGGAGCACGCCCGCAAGCAGGCACCTGTCGAAGTGCGGTCCCTGTGGAAAGCGGTCACCAAGGAAGATTACAAAGCCCTGGCGGAGGGCTATCCCGGTGTCGCCAAGGCACAGATTCTCGATGTCAACGACTGCGGAAATATCCGTTATTACCAGGTCAACATGGCCGTCGCTCCGGACGGCGGCGGACCACCATCAACGCTTCTTAAAGAAGACCTCGCCGGGTATCTGGAATCGCGCAAGGTCATCACCGTAGAGATCAACCTCTTTGAACCGGTCTATCGGTCCGTGGTCATCGACGCGGAGATATTCGCTTATGCAGGAGAAGACCTCGATCTGGTGCGCAGCCGAGTCGAGCAGGCGCTGGAGGATTTTTTCGCCTTCGACCGCATGGGTTTCGGCGTGCCGGTGTACTTCTCCGACCTGGTTTCCGCTATCGACGGCGTGCGCGGTGTGAGCCATGTAAACATGTTCACTCCGCAGCAGGATGTGGAAATCCGAACCGGTGAAATCGCCGTCCTCGGCGCAATGAATCTCGATGTCAGGAGGACCGCTTGATGGCATCCTACTTCGGGAAGAAACTCATCGACCTCTTGCCGCCGCTTTACCGCGAGCGTGACGATTCTGGTGATCTGCAGGCACTTCTCAAAGTTCCTGCGGACAGTCTTGACGAACTCAAGGAACTGATCGACCGTTTTCCTGAACTCTTTGACGTCGACCGTTGCGAAGACAGGTTTCTCCCTTTGCTCGGAGAAATCGTGGGACATCGTTTCGATCCCCTTGCCGATGCCCCGACGCAGCGCAGGCTCATTCGTGAGGCCGTGGAGATCTATCGGCGTAAAGGGACTATCCCGGCGATCAGCCGGTCACTCACCGACATAGGCTGGAAGGGTGGTATCGGAGAAACCTTCCACAAGGCGTTGCGGCTCAATCGACGCTCCCTGGTGGGACGGTCGAAGCTGCCCGGACTGATCTATAGCCTCGGTGTCTATCGCATCGAAAGCGACAACATCGTTCAGGGCCTTCGGCCGGCACTGGATTTCCATCACCCGGCAAGTACCAGGGTCTTTTTTCTGCAGTGGCTCTACTCGCTGTTGTCGATGGAATCGGATTTTGAGGCGGTTATTAAAAAGGTGGTAGAACGCGTGTGTCTCGGCCATCTGCATGAGACTTTCGTTGTCAATCACAACGCGCTGAATACCGACTATCACCTGACCCATAAGAACAAGACCTGGGGATTGTGGCGGATTACGGACGGCACAACGCTCTTGCAGGATATTGAACGGGCCGGAGTATGTCTTTCACGCTGGCACGGTCGCACACCGCGGTTTCGGTTGAATAGTGTACCGCTCAATTCTGACCGGCTGCCCAACCTCTGGGTAAGCGAGCGGAAGTTCGCCGTCTGCTGTGGGATCGATACCAAACCGGCAGCCAGGAACACAACGCCGGTCGTGCGCTTGGCAGGTCAGGATCTGAACCGTTCTCGTCTCAATCAATCCGCTCCGGCCTGCAAAATAAAATTCCGACAGAAAGACATGTTATCCGAAGCGCTTCACAGCGAATCGGAAAATCAGGGAAACCGCCGAACCCATCGTTACGGTCGCCGTTCACGACTCTCCCACTGGTTCAGAGTGGGACATTCCCGCATGAACGGTATGGACAAAGTGTCCGGCGCGGCTGCTGCCAGGCATCTGTTCATCACAGCCTATGCCCATGCGGATTGGTCGGAGGTCTCTGGAGCCTGGGACGTGGTGGATCGCTGGCGTGCTCGTCGCCCAGGTTTTTCACTGAACAGCCGGACCCTGAACTCAACTGAAATCACCGACGCATATATCACCGAGGCTCGGGCCTCATTTGAGTTGACCGTGGATACAGGCATTCCCCGCCGCCGACGCGTGGAGACATTGCTTCTCAACAACCGCAGGCTCAACCATACGGGTCTCCGACTTTCGGTGGATCGAACCCGGCCGATGCGTTTGGGCCTCATGCCGTTGAACGGCTCCGGTTTTCGCCTGTCCGAGCCGTGCCTCCGCTGGCGCTTCCGGCAAAAGGACGAACACGCGGAAGTGCAGGCCGGGATCGACGCGGCGACCAATCAGTACACCGTCACGCAATGGCCGACGGCTTAGGAGGATTTTATGGCGATTCACTTATATGAAGACATCACCCTGCTCCAGCAGGTATCCGAGGGCGATTTCTCGAACCCTGATGACGACACCTACAACGGGACCGACGGCGAATCAAAAGACAAAGAGCTATTTCTCGCCAATGAGCAGACAACGTTGGCCGCGGCTCTGGCTTCGGGCGAAACCTCGCTGCAGCTCAGCGAACCACGGTTCGCAGACGGCGAAGTCATCATCATCGACAACGAACAAATGCTTGTTTTGAGTGGCGGAGGAAGCACGACGCTCGGGGTGGAGCGCGGTTACGGGGGAACAACTCCAGCCGCGCACACTGTCGGCGCTTCGGTCTACTCTGGATACGACTACACCGGGCTCGTGGTTGAACCGGTCGATACCGCGGGTGGGGACGAGTCGGGCTGGTATGCACTGGCATTGACCCAAACGGAACTGGACACAGCCACACCAGGCTCACCTCTCACCCTGGGCGACAAACCGCATGATGTCACCGTCTCTTTCTGGCGTCGATGCACTGTGCCCGTCGGAACCCCTGTTCAGAACAAGACCGATCTCAAGATCCGTGTCACCGGCACGGAGAATCCGATCCTGTAAGGAAACGATATGCCAGTCAGCATAGATACAGATATTCAAATCACCGTCTTTGGCACGATTGTCACGGCGTTTGACTCCCGGCAACGAATCATTGGCGCTATCCAGAACCAGGCGGATGTGGCCGTGGCGATTCACGGAACGATAGTCGTCAATGCCGACATCGTCGCGCCTGTTCATCATCCGCTCAACCTCGGTGGAGATACCCGGCAGGCGGTATTCGCAGACCTCGACCGGACCATGGACACGAATCAAAGCGTGGTACATCCGCTGGGGCACAACTGTGAAACAGGTCAGACAGTCTTCGCTGTGCTGATCAACGAAAGCCACGCGATCCAGACCTGAAGGAGGAATACATATGTCACTGGGACTTATTGTTAAAACCGGCCGCATCCTCACCGCGAGGCTGCTGATGGGGGAACCCATCGACGGAATCACTCACTGTGCCATCGGCGACGGTGACGCTACATTTATTGATCCGCTCAACCCGCCCGCGCCCGACATCGACCAGACGGCGCTTAAAACCGAACGAGCGAGAAAGAAACACTACAAACGCACCTTTCTCAAAGAAGATCCGGAGGGGACACTCGTCGTTAACGGTATCCATTACATCGAGACCGCCGAGGAGACCCAGACCATTGGCGTCTTCTTCCGCTTCGAGGAAAGCGAGGCCAATGGCATCACCATCCGGGAGTACGGATTTTTCGGTGGTGATGTGGCCTATATCGACGGGCTTCAATCGGATTACGCGGCCAATGGTGTCTACCACCCGGATACCAATCCGAGCGGTGAAGTGCTCACGTCCGGGTACCTGTACGAAGTGAAAAACATCCCCGACTTCAACAAGACCTCCGATACGCGGGTGGAACTGGTCGGGGTCATTAAAATTTAGGAGGAACAATCATGTCCATCTCGCGCGATACATTCGATCCGACAAAAAACTATAAGCAGATCCGCTACCATCAGGACCGCGACCTGCTCGACTCGGAACTGAACGAGCAGCAGGAGATTATCAACCTTGAGCGTAAAAAGATCGCCGACATGCTTTTCAAGGAAGGTGCGGTCATCAGCGGACTCGGGGTGTCGGTCACCGACAACGTGCTGACCGTGGCTGAAGGGATTGTCTATTTCGACGGTTATCTCGAGCAGGTTCCGGGCGCGGTTCTGACCTACGATCCCGCCAAGACATCAGGCGTGGATTACGTTTACGTCGAGCTGCTTAAATACAACTACGGTTACAACCAGGACTCGGCACTGATCAATCCGGCCACGGGCGAGCCCACCGCCGAGCGTGAAAAGTGGGTTCTGACACTGAAAGACCATGACACGAGCGGTGAGACGCTGCCCAATAACGTCCTTGAGCGCAAGGTCGTCCCCATTTACAAGTTCGACCGTGAAACCGGTGATGTCACCGCCACGGTCCAGGAAAAGTCCAATATGTACCTCCGGGATCTCCTGGGGACGCTTCCCGGCAGCCGTATTACGGTCTCTTCCATTACTGAGGATCAGCTTTCTTTCGCCGCGGCGGAGGGATTGAATTCACTCCTTCAGAACCTGGCCGAACGGACCTTCGACCAGGCCGGCAGCTACCTGGTCAAGGGACTGGACAGTTTCATCGGCGACAACGACGGGGACAACGTCGAAGTGATCACCAACGCCGGGCGGGCCTATATCCAGGGTTACCGCCTTCAAAAGGATCTGCCGACAACCACGATGGTTCCCAAATCCGTCGCCACAAAATCGGTGCGCGGCGAGCAGAAGACATACAACGTCGGCACCCGGCGCTATGCCCTTAACAGCACGCCCTTGAAGGAGAGTACCCAGGTCGAGGCCATCGTCGAGATTGTCTCCAACATCACTCGTGGCTCGGTGGGAGGCGGCGAAGACCTGCTTGCCCCGAACCCGGTAGTGGACATCCTCGAGGTGAGCCAGGGTGCGACCGTTTTCCAGGAAGGCGTGGACTGGCAGCAGTCCGGCAACTATGTGGACTGGCTCGGGTCTGGGAATGAGCCGGCCATCGGCACCACCTACACGGTGCGCTGGACCTATACCAAGCAGATGATCAAGGGTACGGATTATGTGGACGGTGGCTGGTTCGGTGAATCCGGCCATCCCTCCGCCGGAGAACACTTCTACCAGGTTACGGTTCTGGACGCTTCCGGCGAAACCGAATATGACGTGGCCAAGGTCGTCTCTCGCGATACCCTGGCCGGAGAGATCAACAAACTGTCCTGGCTACCGGTCAACGGGGCCACCGGTTATCGTGTCTATCGCGGTTCGCAGAATACCGACCGGGCCGATTTTCAGCTTCTTAAAGAGGTCGCTTCCGGAGTTTCCACCTATGTGGATGACGGCGTGGACGAGATTGTCGGGGGCAATCCTCCAGCATCCAATACCAGCGGCCTGAGCATGTCCCCGGTGCAGATCGCCTTGGGAAACCTGAGTCTTGTCAATTTCGGTCGCGCGTCTCTCGGTGATGAACCGGTTGACGGTTCCAACTGCAGCGTCGACTACGACTATTACCTGGGCCGCAAAGACATCATCTACGCCACTACCGGGGAGATCAAACGACTGGAAGGTGCGCCGGCTGATTTTCCAAAACTGCCGGTTGTCCCCGAGGGTACGTTGGGACTCTGCAGCGTGGACTGCCCGCCCAACTCGGTTGAAATGAGCATCATCAACTTCGGCTTGACCCGCGTCACCATGGACCAGATCCACGAGATTATCGACGACGTAGAGGACCTTAAATACAACGACGCCCAGTTCCAGATGAACAACGAGCTGCAGAACCGGGATGCGCAAACCAAGAAAGGCGTCTACTCGGACGATTTCTCCAATGACGCCCAATCGGATGTCTACCATAGCGAATGGAGCGCCCGGATTGACGGTGTGAGTCAATTTGTGGGGCCGGATCGTGTATCCACTCCTAATTTGCTCGAAGTCGACCAGGGTGTAAGCAGCGCGCTGTTCAAAGGAAGCCTGGTGCTGCTTCCCGGTACGGAGGAGGTGCTGATCGAACAGGCCGACTGGTCTGAGGAGAAAAATATCAACCCCTACGCGGTCTTTGAAAAACCCGATGCCGCGGTGGAGATTACACCGAACATCGGCCGCCGGGGGCAGACTGGTATCGCCGTGGTCGGTTCCAATTTTACGCCCAGCGCCACCGGAGTCACCGTGCGCTGCGACGGGCAGGTGGTAGCATCCAACCTCACCGCCGACTCTGCCGGACGGGTGAGTGCTTCCTTTGTTATTCCAACCAATGTCCGCAACGGTGACCGAATTGTCGAGGTCACCGACGGCACCTACTCGGCCCAGACCAACCTGCAGGTCAACGATCCGCTCGTGATTACCCGAATCCAGCGCATTGTGGTCAACCGCACTATTGTACGCCGGCAGACCATCGTGCAGCGGATTCCGCCGCGTATTGTGCGGGTGCCGGTCGTCCGTACCGTGTGGCGCTGGAGATGGCGGTGGCGCAGGCGCGACCCGCTGGCCCAGACCTTCAGTTTTACCCAGAACCGTGTTGTCTCGGCTGTGGGCGTTCATTTCACTCAGAAGGACGCGTCCATCCCGGTGACCGTCCAGGTCCGCGGTGTGACCACCGGGCTTCCCAACGAAGTGGTCCTGGCCGAGAAGGTAGTTTCTTCCGATGAGATTAACCTGAGTGGAGAAACCAGGGTCACCTTTGACGATCCCTTCTATGCCGAGGCGAACACCAGCTATGCGGTGGTGCTGCTCACCAACAGCACAAACTACCGTGTGCGTATCGCCACGCTGGGGCAAATGGGGCAAAACGGTGTCATCACCCGGCAGACCTATGCTCAGGGTGTGCTCCTGGAAAGTTCCAATGCTGAGACCTGGACCCCGCTCAACGGTTCCGATCTCACCATGAAAATATACGGATACGATTTCCAGTCATCCGGCGAGGTTCGTTTCCAGCCTGTCACCGGTGCGCAGTTCAGCGAGCTCAATCTCGATGAATACTCGGCCATCCCGGAGGGAACCAGCATCGTCTGGGAATATTCCACGGACGGTGGAACCACCTGGGACGCTATCGTGCCCGCGGAGGAGGAAAACCTGCCAAACATCGCCAACGATGTATTGCTGCGGGCGCTGTTTGAAAGTACCGCGACCAATGATTCACCGGCATTGAACTACAAGGATGTGAACCTGATCGGGCATCTGAACAACTCGACCGGGGCCTACATCTCCCGCGAGAACGAACTGACCCAGGGAGTGGAATCCACTAAGGTCTACACGCAGATGAACATTCCCAGCGGTACCAGTCTCAACTGGTTCACCTCCAATGACGGTGGTGCGACCTGGGAGCCCATGTCCATCGAGTCAACGCGGGAGATCGACCAGGAGTGGACCGAGTACACGCTCACCCGGACTTTCTCCGATCCAAGCGGGACGAAGATTCGCTACAAAGCGGAAATGACCGGCAACAACCTGGTCTACCCGCGGATTCACACGCTCGGGGCCACGTTGAGCTGATGGAGGAAATATGATCGTAAGACAACAAGGCGGACTGACCGAGTTCATTCCTTCCCCGCGAGAAAAGCGCGAGAGTGTTATTCGTGATTACGCGCTGCACCTGATAGTGAACCTGGATGCGCGGCTTCGCAGGATAGAAACGGAACTCGGTCTTCCGGCAGAAGAGGCTTCGGCTTTTGCCGAGATCATGAAGCGCATCCAGCGGCAAGAAACCGAAACCAGACAGATCAACCGGAAGCTATTGGATTCCGGCGTCAGCCACACTGAGAGGATATGACCATGACCATTACGATTCAAAGTAACACCGACACCATATTAGAGCTGCCCGGTCTACCGGGAACCCTTGGACCTGGAAAAACGATGATCCTTCCCAACGTGACCGAGGACCTGGTCCGAGCCATCGATCTCGGACTCCTGCTTGTTCCTTCCGGCGCGGAAGCGCCCGAGGGACTGCCTCCGGTCGTTTTCGACCATCAGTATCCCCATGTACTGCCGGTTTCGGCGGACAGTGCCTATTACATCCGTGTCCTTCGTTCTCCCGGCGGATTTCACGACGGGACCGGGCTTCGGGATTTTGTCGCCTTCTACGGTGACGGTGACGGCATGAGCTGTGCCTTTTCCGATGACGGAATCAGTTGGGACAACGAAAAAGAGATCACTGGTATCGCTGCCAATGGCTATCATGTCGTCTGCGCCCTGGAAGCCTCGGATCGCTTGCGGATTCTCTACTGGAACCCGGATGTTCCGAACCAGCCCTATGCCATGGCCGGTCTGCGCACTGCAGTCTGCAACCCGCACGCAGACGCGTCTGTGTTCACCGAGGATGCGGTCTGCACAGGCAACCTGGTTACCGAGGGAACCGAAATGGTCTGGAACCGCGGTCTCTACGGGCCGTCATTCCTCTGGTACAACCCGGAGCCGACCTCCATTCCCGGCAAGCCTTTCACCTGGCGTTACGCGCTCTTCTTCATCGCCACCACGGGCGGCAACGACAGCCTCGGCCTCGGCTATTCGGACGATGGGTTGGATTGGAAACTCTATGACGACACACCTGTCATCTCCGGCCTGATCGATCCGCAGCCATGGGAGGGCGAGAACGGCTACGTTTCCTCCTGCCATGTGGCGCGGCTGGAAGACGGTCGCTGGTGGATGCTCTACTCCGGCGGCCAGTCCGGAAACGCCGGCATCGGCTACGCCTGGTCCTGGGATCGTATCCACTGGACAAAGGCTTCTTTCAATCCTGTGTTCCAGGCGGGCGACGGACCATTCCTCGAACGCTGCTACACGCCCAGCCTCGTCATTGACGCTGACGGCTCCCTGCTCCTTTACCGCTCCGCACGCGATGAAGATTCCTACCGGACCTTTGTATCGCGTCTCAGGGCCCCGTTGCTCGACTGGCAGGATCTGCTCGGTTCCGATCATCTGGGTCAGGGACTTGCTCCGCGCAACACCATCCGCCGTGGGACCGGCTCGGAGGAAGAACGCGATGCAACCATCCCTAACCCGGCCCTGGGAGACGAGTGGTTCAACACCGATCTTTCCGGCGGCGGAAAGTGGGAGAAGTACAACGGGACCGAGTGGAAAAAGACCTGATTGCTGTTTTTTTGCGCCCCTTCCTTGAAAAGTCCGTATTTCCAGGGAATCGCGTATCTCCCCATGTTTCCGCCGGTTACGGCTCCGTGTACATAACTCATTGGAAATACAGTGGTTATGTTCGATTAATCCATCGAAAACGCCTTGCTTTCTGTTCGGAAAGAAGCCTGTATGTGTATGAACACAACGCAAAATCCCTTGCGTTACAAGGGGTTACGAGCAGCAAGGAGAAACGATGGACTTACGCGAAATCAACTTCGGAATCGAAATCGAGACAGTCAAACGAACACGGGAGCGGGTGGCTCGGGCTATCCACTCTGTGACTGGCGGCCAGATTCGCCATGTTGGAAGCCCGGCGAGCTTTGACCCCTGGGAGGTAACCGATGAACAGGGTCGTACCTGGAAGGTGGTCTCCGATGGATCACTTATCAATGTTCCCGGCCATCTGCGGGCCGAGGTGGTCAGCCCTGTGCTGGCCTATGAAGACATACCGACCCTCCAGGAGGTTATCCGTGCGGTGCGTCGCTGTGGAGCCAAAATTGACTCGCGGTGCGGAATTCATGTTCATGCAGACGCCACTCCTTTTGATGGCCGCACCCTGGCCAACCTGGCAAAGATTATCTATAAGCAGGAAGCACTCATACTCACAGCCCTGGGCGTCAATGAAAACAGGCAACGCAACTACAGCAAGCCGGTAAGTGACGACCTCATCAAAAAAATTGAGCGCCACCGCCCCAAGACCAAGGACCAGCTGAACCGCATCTGGTACGGCTATCACAACCGCCGCCCGCAGCATTTCGATTCATCCCGCTATCACGGTGTGAACCTTCACAACGTCTGGTATCGCGGCACCGTCGAGTTTCGCTGGTTCGAGGGAACGCTCCACGCGGGCAAGGTAAAGGCCTATATCCAACTGGTCCTGGCCGTGGCTGCCAAGGCATTGAACGGGCGGGCGGCTTCCAGTCGTAAACGATCCTTCGACCCGCGGAGCGCCCGCTATGACTTCCGGGTCTTCCTCCTGCACCTGGGGCTTATCGGCGACGAGTTCAAGACAGCGCGCAAACACCTGCTCGCCGCTTTACCGGGTGACTCTGCATTCAAACGAGGAAGACCGAAACCTAAACAACAACCCGCCACCGAGGCGGAATCTTCCATGGAGGCCGGGCTGCAAACCCGGCCTCCGGCTTTTTCAGGGGATGAGCCTGCGGTGACGGAGGATGGAGGTGAATATTGAAAGTACTGATCAAGAACACAGACCTCGACGGTAAACCGCTTGAAGGCGAAGGTGAAGTATTTGTCGGGAAGACATCTCTTGAAGTCGTCCGGGCCATGATGGGGGCGACGCTGTTTTCCGACCAGAGTGGCTTCGAAGACTACATCGATATGATCCTGCGCAACGCTAAGATGCTGGCGGGCATGGACCTTATAGTCAAAGGCTGCACTCCAGAGGAAAAAGCCGACTCTCTTCTCGCCTCTTTGTTCGACCGCGGCCTCGCGGAAATCATCGAAAATGACGCTCCGGTCCGGATACCCGTACCGGCCGCTGTCTGGCAGGGCATCGACGCCGTCCGATCCTCGGGACTCACCAACATGCTCGACCGACCAGCGGTCGTCCGGATTGCCGGAGAGCTCGGCTTTCCCGAAGCGGCCGGGTGGATTGAGACCCATCCCAAGGATTACGCCGAAGGCGTCTTTCGGGGTTTTGTGGTCGACCCCGAGGGAGGGAAATCCTGATGTGTGGTCTTGCAGGCGTCATCTTCGGAAAGAAACGACGGAGAGCTGAGGAACGCGAGTATCTGGCCTGGCTTTTCACAAGGCTGCTCGTTATCAGTGAATGCCGAGGACCTCATGCCACGGGTATCGCCTGGCTCAACCGGGACGGCGAACACCGGCTTTTCAAACGCCCCGTCCCCGCCGGACAGTTCGTGACGGACAAGGCATATCATAAAGCTCTATCCGGCATCGACAACCGCACCACGCTCCTGCTTGGCCACACACGCTGGCGGACTCGCGGAAACGAGCGGATCAACTGCAACAACCACCCGATTCGAGCCGGTGCCATCATCGGCACCCACAATGGCACCATCTACAACGCCGACTATCTGTTCAGGCGTTTCAAGCTGCGGCGCTTCGCTCAGGTGGACAGCGAACTGCTTTTCCGCCTTGCACATAAGTCTTACCGGAACGGCCGGTTCGATATTGACAGATTCAAGGCTCGTCTTGAGCTTTGCCGGGGTCAGATGACAGCGGTGCTCGCTTCCCGGAACGACCCCGAAACCATCATGGTGCTCAAGGGGAACAAACCGCTGGAGCTGTGGACCCACCGTCGGTACAGGGTGGTTATCTATGCCTCCGATCCGACCTTCCTGGACGCCGTCCTGGCCGAAGAACCCGGCTGGCGGGAGCTGACTATTCCTGCCATGAGCATGATTGTGTTCAGGCACGAGGATCTCATGGAGTTCTCTATGGAGTCTCTTAAGTTCATCGCTCAAGAAAAAAGGAGGAAAGCACCATGACAGAGAGCGCAATGAACCCCGGAGAACGGAGGATGAACCCCAATGAACCCTCGAAGGTGAACACAAACGCAATGCTGAGGCTCTTCGTCTATGGAACCCTGAAGCGCGGGTTCTGGAATCATGACCGATTCTGCCGGGGCGTACTGGATGTTCAGGAAGCCATGGTCCGCGGCTGCCTGTACGAGATGCCCTCCGGCATCCCGGTTCTGCAGGTGCCCGAGGTGGATATTCTGGCCCACGGCACTGCCGACCCGCTCGCCGACGTGGCCACACAGGCGCGCCTTTCCGACCGGGTGGCATTATCCCTCAAAGTAACACCGGAAAACGCCACACCGGGCGACTGGTGCCCTGTGTACGGGGAACTTCTCACCTTTGACGACCCTGAGTTCCGTCTGCCTGCCATCGATCGGTTGGAAGGGTTCCTTCCTGGCAGATCAAGTCTCTACAAACGGGTCCTCGTTCCGGTATGTATCTCAGGTCAGATTTCCCCTGCGTGGGTGTACGTTATTGCCCAAAAACACCGGGCGTGGAGATTTCTCCCAAAGGGGATCTGGCGAGAGTAACTCATTGAGGTCACGACTTTTTCCACTAAGTCGACAGAAAGAAATTGTTTAGTTTTGCCCTTGACGGCATTGGCCCGTCCATGTATATTATAATCTGTTTTTGTTGGTGTTCATAGGCATTCAACCGACAGCTTACGAAGAGGAATGAAATGACTGCTGAAGAAGAACGATGGGTCGGCGTTGAAGATGTGGCTGCGCATCTGGACGTGAATAAAGACTCCGTATATCGCTGGATAGACAAGATGGGTTTGCCGGCCCATCGCCTCGGAAGGCTTTTTCGATTCAAGCTTTCAGAGGTGGACGAGTGGGTAAAGGCTGGTGGCGCAAGTACATCGAAAAATTGGACAACTAACAAATGAAAAACTTTAGAAATAGATGCAAATTTTCTGGACACCAGACCTTTGTTTTGAGGTTTGGATGGTTGGAAAAGGGGTTTGAATTTATTAACGGGGGAAAACATTTCTCCGATAGCAATGCCATTGTGGATTTGGGGGTTGGTAAAAACATGGTCGACAGCATCAAGTATTGGTGCGAAATGACCGGTATTATTGAGGATGGAGCGGTATCAAGCTTTGGGCAGAGACTGCTTGATGAAAAAAACGGATGGGATCCATACTTGGAGGATAATGCATCTTGGTGGCTTTTGCATTGGAAGCTTGTTACTAATCCCGCTTTTCAAACTGCCGGAACAGCACTTTTTTCTTATCTGCGAAAACCCGAGTTTTCAAAGCGGGATGTTGCTGAGGCCGCTCTGCGTTTGGTCGATGCAGGGAAGAAAGCCCCGTCCGACAACATTATCATGCGGGATGTTGATTGCTATATCCGGTCCTATTGCGGTACCCGGCGTTTTGAAAAGAAAAAGACTGGGGAAGAGTCTTTCGAGTGCCCATTACAGGATCTGAATCTTATTCAACCAATGAACGATGGAGGGATGTTCAGGTTTTCAATTGGCAGAAAGACTTCTTTGCCCCCTGAGGTTATTGGTTATGCGATATGTAAATATCTCGGCAAGGAAAATAAGAGTGCGATGACAATTCAGCGAGTGCTGTACAAAGAGTATAGTCCTGGACAGGTTTTTATGCTTGACGAAAACACATTGGTTGAGGCTGTTCAGGAACTCCATGAGAGCCCGAAGTGGGGACCTCAATTTAACTTTACGGAGTCCGCTGGAATAGCACAGATACACTGTAATATTAGCTTAGAAGATGCAGATCAGCTGTTGGACGACTATTATCGTCGGGGGGGTGCCTAATGGCAAAGGCATTGAAAAGGTCACACTATACCGGTGTTGCTCCCCGTTTTCAGCGATCTATTAACCTTCATAGTGACTGGCACGATTTGGGCCACTCTTCCGGCTATATTTTAACTCCCAATGTGGCCAACTCATTGGAACGGCTGATCCAGGGGCTGCTATCAAAAAATGGACAGCGTGCATTTGCCTTGACCGGTCCATACGGAACCGGAAAATCGGCGTTTGCCGTTTTCTTGTGCCAGCTTCTCAGTAAGGACTCGAAGCAGGCCGCTCAGACGGCCAAACTGTTGCCGTCAGATTTGAAGTCTCAACTGAAAAACGTTCGTAAATCACCAGGAAAGAGAGAAGGGTTCCTCCCTATCCCTGTAACAGCAAGGCGTCGGCCTGTCGCTCAGCTGCTTCTTGAAGGCATGCTCGTTACCTTGTCGGAACTGAAGCAGTTGAAGTCTGTTCGGGAGTTATGCCTGAGGATGGAGGTTGCGCTTAAAAACAATGCGTGGCGGGACACGGCTACCATCCTGAAGTTTTTATCGGCACTCACGAAGGAAGCAGGGAAACAGAGTTTTGCTGGTATTCTTCTTCTTGTCGACGAAGCAGGGAAAACATTGGAGTATGCCCTTCAGGATCGGAGTGGCGGGGATGTATATATTTTTCAGGAGCTGGCGGAATATGCCAACCGGCAATCGGAAACGCCGTTGCTCTTTTTGATCACTCTGCACCAGATGTTCGATGATTATGTCGAACTTTCCGACCGAACGCTTAGAAATGAATGGAACAAGGTTCAGGAGCGTTTCCAGCCGATTCAGTTTAGCGAGTCGGCGGCAACCACCATGCAGATGGTGGCGTCCGCCCTTCAACCTTCCGCCCCGCTTCCCCTATCTGTTTCCGCTGCAATAGATGAATCGGTGACCCAAATACAAAATGGTGCAATGCCGTTGCCCCTGGGGGTTGAAATTTCCGAGTTCAAGGAAATGGCGCGTAATGCGTGGCCGCTACACCCCAGCGTCTTGCTGGCCATGCCGCACTTGTTCAGGCGGTTGGCTCAGAATGAGCGGTCTATCTTCTCATACCTAACCAGTTATGAACCTTTCGGCTTGCAAGATTACCTTGATCACCCCCTGTGCGAGGGTGATAACTTTATTCGACTGCACCACATATACGCCTATTTGCTGGCCAACTTCGAGGCTGGGCTAGCTCGGTTACCGCATGCAAAACGCTTGCTGGAGGCGAACGATATAATCAACAGCAGGCAGCATCTCACGCCATTTCAGTTTGAGTTGGTTCAGTCTGTTGCATTGCTGAATGTGCTGTCGGAAATATGTCCATTGCGGGCTACGTCACAGACCCTTGCCTGTGCGACTTCTAATTTTGCTACGGTTGAGCAGGAACTTGAAATCTTAAGGCAACAGTCTGTTTTGACCTATCGCCGATTGGATGGGTCGTATCGGGTCTGGGAAGGGAGCGATGTCGATATAGAGGCTCGGATAAACGAAGGGCGGCGGAAACTCCAAATGGAGGGGACCTCTCCTTTGGAGGCCTTATGCCATCATCTGCCCAAACGGACTCTTGTTGCTCGGCGCCATAGCTTAAAAACCGGTGTGCATCGCTACTTCAACCTGATCTATGTGGAGAATTTGAGAGCGAACGTGCTGAAAGGTGCGGAGAGTCCCGAAGATGCGGCGGGCACCATTCTGATATTGTTGCCACAAACAAGCTCAAAAGCGCTTGAAGCGGAAGCAAAGAAAAAGACAAAGGGGCGGCAACGGCTGATTGTGGCATTACCCCGGCAAATTGATGCATTGCGCGGTGTGGTGGAGGAGGTGGCCTGCCTTCGCTGGGTTGAAGAGAATACCGAAGAATTGCGGGATGACAGAATTGCACGTCGTGAGCTGAGTCTTCGACTTGTCATGGGGGAACAGCATATTGCCCAGCTCTTGCAGACCTTGCTCGACCCCCGATCTGCGCCTGTCGGTAATTCATGCCAGTGGATCTGGAATGGAGCCGATCAGCGTCCTCAGAGGCCTGTGGATGTGGCCCGGCTGCTTTCTTCTGTCTGCGATCAGATTTACAGCAAGAGCCCGCATGTACGGAACGAATTGGTTGTACGAAAAAAAATATCAGGAGCGGCTTCGTCGGCCCGCCGCTGTTTACTGGAGCGAATGCTTGACCGGCGCACGGAGGAATGCTTAGGGATTGAAGGATATCCCCCCGAGCGCAGCGTCTATGAATCGGTTTTACTTGCTACAGGAATACACTACTACGACTCTGATTCAGGAAAGTGGGGATTCCGAGCGCCACCAAAATCTAATGACCGTAACTTGCGGTTCTGCTGGGACTTGATGGAGCAAGTGGTTTTTTCGCACCAGATCCAGCGGGTGGAACTAGTGGATTTGTTTAGAAAACTGGCGGAAGTTCCTTACGGTCTCCCCGATGGGGTTCACCCTATTTTGTTTACGGCCTTTTACCTGCTCTATCAGGATGAGTTGTTTTTGTACCGCGAAAACACCTTTGTTCCCGATATCCAGGCCGCTCACCTTGAGTTGTTGCAACGACGACCTGATCTATTTTCGGTCTCGGGGGCCCGGTTGGATGGCACACGAAAGGCAGTAGTAGAACGACTGGCAAAAGGCTTTAAACAACCGGCTAAAACAGCATCTGTGGTGCGAGCATTATATCGGGTATTGAACAACCTCCCTCCCGTTACATTAAAAACGACACAGATTAAGGATACTGCTGTAGTGGAAATGAGGGACTGCTTGCTACAGGCCGCCTCCCCGGAGGAATTGCTATTTATCGACCTTCCGCGTTGTTTTGGGTTGGACCCATTCATGCAGGGGGAAAAGCGTACAAAAGATATGGATCGTTTCTTTGAGCATCTGAATAATAGCTTGTCCACGCTACGTAACCATGCACAGAAGCTCCTTCAGAAAAACAGGAATCTATTGCTGGGGAAATGTGGACTTTCGAGAAATATGAACGGATGGCGTGAGCTGGAGCGAAGGGCTGCGTGGCTTGCTCCGCGTATTAAGCACGATGTGCTTACCCCTTTCCTTAATTGCGTGAACAATGGAATCGCTGATGGTGGTAATGCGCGTCCCGCATTGTCACTGATTGCTAATCGTCCGTTCGAGCAGTGGACTGATATGGATATTCAGAGCTTTGAGGGCCTTGCCGAGGGCATGGGCGAACTGTTCCGACAGACCTGGCATAACTATGGGGATGCCGGCCCGGAGTTGACCGCCATTGAAATGAAGCAAAAAGATGTATTGCGAAAAAAGCTGGAACCCCAACTTAAAAAGCTGGGAAGCAAAAGCTCTCCCCGCGTGCTCGCTGCTGCATTGCGAGAGTTGCTGGATCAAATTGAATTGGACTAGATGCTGTTTAGGAAGGAAGTCATGGATATAAATAAAAATAAAACCGATCAGGCCGACAAATCGGTTCGCCATATCATCGCGCTATCCGGTGGTAAAGACAGCTCGGCTCTGGCTGTTTATATGCGCGGGAAAATACCCAATGTGGAATATGTCTTTTGTGATACGGAAAAAGAACTTGATGAAACATATGAGTACTTAATTAAGCTTGAAGCCTATCTGGGGCAACAAATTCATTACCTAAAATACTCTTCGGGCTATGGTTTTGATGAAATACTACAGTTGAAAAGAGGTTTTTTACCCTCGCCTGAGTCGAGATGGTGTACTGAATATTTAAAACTTAAACCCTACGAAGACTATATCGGTGATGATCCTGTTATCAGTTATGTTGGTATCCGGGCAGACGAACCCCATCGAAAAGGATATATTTCTACCAAACCGAATGTTACGACGGTCTTGCCTTTTGTAGAGGACAACATCCGGCACGATGATGTGATGCGGATATTGAAACATTCAGGATTGGGTTTGCCCCAATACTACGCTTGGCGTTCCCGTTCGGGCTGCTACTTTTGCTTTTTTCAACAAAAGCGCGAATGGGCGGGACTGTTGGAAAATCATCCGGATCTTTTTGAGAAAGCAAAATCCTACGAAAAATTCGACCCGGCAACAGGTGAACGTTACACCTGGAACCAGGGGGAGAGCCTGGATGAGTTGGCGCACCCAGACCGGATAGCGCAAATAAAAGAAGAGTATGAGAAACGTAAATCCAGAGAGGCCAATGCCTTCAAGGGAAACCAAAAACTGAAAGATATTTGGGATGGCAACTTGGACGATGGCGAAGAGCTTGCCTGTACCATTTGTCATTTGTAGGAAGCAATGAAAATGATTTATTGGGATCATAATGCGACAACACCATGTGCCCCCGAGGTGGTGGAGGCCATGCGGCGCTACTGGAATGAGGAATACGGGAACCCTTCCAGCGGTCACATCATGGGTCGCAGAGCCGCCACTGCGATCAAAAAGGCCAGGGAACAGGTAGGCAATCTGATCGATTGCCATCCGTCTGAAATCATCTTTACTTCCGGAGCTACCGAAAGCAACAATCTGCTGTTTCTGGGGGTACTGCTGACCCCCCGTAGCGAACGCGACCAGATTGTAATTTCAGCGATTGAGCATAAATCGGTGTTAGAGCCTGCTCGTTTGCTCAAAGAGCACGGGTTTGAAGTCATCAAATTGCCTGTAAGCCGATCAGGTGTGACAGATATTGAAGCCGCCCGGAACTTGATTACAGAGAAAACCCTTCTGGTCTCCGTGCAGGCGGCCAACTGTTGTGGTCTAATAGAACTGGACACTTTAATAAGAGATAATAACAATCAATTATTGAGGTGTCATAATGGGACAGAAACGAACATACAAACAATATTCTAAAGAATATAAAGAAGAAGCG
>JBHNNM010000002.1:0-98039 GCA_048563625.1 Gammaproteobacteria bacterium
TTCTGGCCTGGCCATGTGCGGGAAATTCAATGGCATATTCACAGACCTTCTTTTCAGTGTCCGGATCAACACGATTTTTTAAATTAGGCGTTCTTCGGCTTTTTGAGATCAGTGCTTCCAGACCGCCTTCATCCACCACTTCCTGATATCGGTAAAAAGTATCTCTTGATACGCCCATAACCTGACAGGCTTTAGATACATTTCCTAATTCTTCGGCTAAATTTAATAAACCGGCTTTATGTTTGATGACAGGATTGTTAGTATGAAACATGAGAGTCTCCTTTTGTTTTGTTATAAAGATTCACACCTTTAATCAAAACGGGAAACTCTCACTAAGTCAAGCCGACTGTCAGATCAGGTCGGAACTACTACAGTTTATTCAACACCTTACGAATCATCAAACCCATTTACCATGCCGGACTGCGAGAGAAATTTAATTCTCCACATTTTCCCCAAACAGAGAACGGACGTGGGTTCGATTCCCATTGGCACACCTGACGGTGTGTTTTAGAACTCTGGTCTGAAGGAGCCAGTGTCGCAATACTTGTCGCGATATGTCGCAATACTATGTCATAGCAAATGTCGTAGTAATGTCACAGCTCTGTGTCGCAAAGCAGGGATAATCATTCATCATCCTTTTGTTCAATCTGCTTCAGCATCCGGTCAAAGTCACTTTCAAAAAGCCTATCCTGAATAATGCGATATTTTTCAAACTCACTTTCGGCGTGGGCTTTGGCTATTTCTGCAGTTACTTTTCCGGCATCTTGTAGAATCTCCCGCTCAGTTGCTTCGATAAATTTATTCAAGCGTGTTTCCCAATCCTGCATGGTCATCGGGATCTGTCGAAGCGTCATATCCTCGGCAATGTCCAGATAGGCGGAAACCAGCCGCTGTAATTGTGCCATTTCATTTTCGGTCAGATAATTCTTGGCAACGCTGACATCGAACTTCTGTATTTTTCCTCGTGGAGCGTCTTTCCAGCTGGTCAATCCCATATTGTCTTTTTTGTGGTCAGCCCGGTTCACAACCACTTCCGCCGCGGTCTGTCCATGAATGGCCCAATGTAATTTGTTTTGTACAGTTGCGAAAAAACGTTTTGTCGCTTGAGCGCTCACATCATAGTCAATGGCTGTGGCGTAAATATCTGTGATCTTCTGGTAGAACTTGCGCTCGCTCAGGCGTATTTCCCGAATACGTTCCAGCTGCTCTTCAAAATATTTTTTACCAAGGATAGTGCCGTCGTTCTTCAGACGCTCATCATCCATGGTATAACCTTTAATAGTGAACTCCTGAATAATCTGGGTGGCCCATTTTCGGAACTGCACAGCCCGCTCCGAATTGACCTTATAGCCGACGGCAATAATGGCCGAGAGGTTGTAGTGCTTGGTGTTGTAGTTTTTACCGTCTGCGGCAGTTATTCGAAAATTTCGAATAACTGAATCTTCCTGCAGTTCACTGTCACTGAATATCTTTTTCAGGTGATAGTTGACCGTATGTGTCTCAACATCGTAAAGAGCGCCCATCATTTTCTGTGTAAGCCAGATGTTTTCATCGGCATAAACCGCCTCAACGCCACCTTCACCACTGGATGCAACAAAGGTCAGATATTCTGCCGCCGAGGATCGCACAATGGATGTCTCTTTCTTTCCGGCTTTCTGAAGTTGCTTGTTTTTATCCTCCCTCATTCAACGCCTCCCCAGTTTTGATACCTGTCCCGGGACCAGTGGAGGTATTTCATCAGTTCCCAGTTCACCGAGTCGGCATCAAACCGCTCGCTGTCAAAGTCTCCACCGAACCATTCCATGTAGCTTTCATGCTCTTCATGTTCTGGGTCCTTTAGAGCTTTACAGAATTCATAGTAACCGGGAACGCTGCCCACATCTTCTGGCGGACAGGCTCGTTCGCCTTCAAGACATGCCAGTTCCGTTCTTAATTCGGGATTGAAATACCGGCTTTCTTCAAGAACAAGCTCGTGCTCCCAGCTGTCACCGAAATCATACAGATAGCGAAAAGTGCGATCGTTCTGTTTAATCAGATCTCCAAGCCGGTATTTCCCGCACACCAGTCCGTCTTCTTTTGATTCCGGATATTCGGTGTAGCGCTTTTTCCCAATGGTGAATTCGTGCAGATGGCTGTCGGTCCAGCCCATGATAATCTGGATAACATCGTGCAATCGGTCCAGTGTAATATTGGCAGGCACCACAAAACGACGCCAAATCGCCGGTTCAATATCAAGTAGTTGGATTCTCAACAGATAAAATCGTTCGTTCATTTCTTTACCTCATATTTTGACCAGAAGCTTCGTTTGCGACCATGTGCTTCCATGATCTGCTCCTTGAATGCTTCGTGATTGTTAAATTCGTTCCAGTCGGCAACGCTTGTTGCCAGTTTGTCTAGTTTTTTCAGGTGGCGGACACCATGGGGATAGGCTTTGGTGTAACCGCGCTCCAGAATGGAGCTAAGCAGGCTGCGATACATCAGACTGGTGACAAGATGGCGGTTTCCCGATTCCATGGCCTCAGCCAGTGAAAGCAGACTGCCGTAATGGTTTCCGTCAAGCTGGTCGGCCCGCCCCAAAAGATACCCCTCGGCTTCATCTATCTTCTCGATTGCAATCAGAAATTCTGCATCATGTTCTCGGAGTCTTTCGGTCTTAAGAATCTGTTCAACCTCATCAGCAACGATCTCATCCCGCTTGTCATGACCGATGACATCCAAAAGCGCCTGCAAGGTGTCGGTGGAGTGATATGATCTGAATTTCTGGTAGAGGAGTTCCGTCAGCTTTTCTGAATTACCCTGCTTTTGATAGGTTTCCTCCAGTAGCTTGTCCCGCTCGTATGCCTGATAGGTTTCATCTTCCGGGATTTTCTTCAGCCACGAATGAGCTGTTTCAACATCACCACTTTCCAGATAGACTCGGGCAATATCGATAAGTGCGGCTGTGGACAGCTTTCCCCACGAAGCAATACGGATCTTTTCAAAGAGCTTGGCATCCTTGATTTGACGGGCCAGAGATTCAATCAGCATTAAATGATGACGCTTACCGTATTCATCCTTTTCTTTGTCAGCCCATTTCTGAAGTGTGATAATCATGGTTCTGATAACCTCTTCAGACAGGCATTCACCGGCGCAATCAATCAAGGTATCCCGGATGCCATAGTTATCCTTCTGATTCACCTTCAGAACGATGTCTGCAATTTTTTCCTTGTCAGTACAACGGGAGGCATAATCTACAAATAGTTCTTTGGCATCATAGCGGAACACATCACCGATGTTCCCGCTGGAATCGTCGCACATCTCAAAAATAGTATTGTCGGCCTCGTAAAACGCCGCAACCAGCTCAACACCGGTGAGCGGATCACTGACTCCCGATTTTAAATCCTGCAGCAACATTTCCAGCTCGCGGGCAAAGTTGGCGGATTCTCGCCAGCTAATAAACCGCTTCCGTCGCTTCAGACCGGAAAGCTTCTGTTTGAACCGCTGGACATTCTCCTTTGGTGTGGCAATCAACTGTTCAATCAGATCATCCGCCTCGTCGGAATGTACGGCAATATTCAATAATGCATCTGCCAGAGCATCTGCGCCGAGGTCGATCAGTTTTTGTTTACGTGAATCAGCCATTTGCCTGAGCTCCTACCTTTGTACACCCCGGGCCGGACAGTGAACTGCGGCCTCCGGATACAGGTGTGATATTTATCTGAGTGCTGATTCTTTCCTTCAGTGCAGATACGTGGGAGATGATTCCGATCAGCTTGCCGTCCTGCTGAAGGCCGGATAGTGTTTCCAGTGCGGTTTCCAGAGCTTCTTCATCCAAGGTGTCGAAGCCTTCATCCAGAAACAGGGAATCCACCCGGACCTTCCGGCTGGCCATTTTCGACAGCCCCAAAGCCAGCGTCAGGCTGACAATAAAGCTTTCACCTCCGGACAGGTTCTTGGTCGACCGAATTTCACCGGCCTGATAGTTATCGACGACGTTCAGTTCCAGCGGCTGTTGTTCATCACGGATCAGCAGATAGCGATCGGTCATTTTTTCCAACTGCCGGTTGGCATGGGAAACCATCAACTCAAAGGTCAATCCTTGAGCAAAGTTCCGGTACTTCTTCCCGTCAGCTGAACCGATAAGGCCATGCAGCTTCTCCCAGCGATGGCATTCTTTTTTCTGGGCCTCGATGGCGGACTGCTTTTCCTTTATCCGCTCTTTGGCGGCTGTATTTTCATTCAGCTTGTGTTTGAGACCGGCAACGGCATCACGCAATTCTTTCAGAGATTCTTCAACTTCTTTGAACTGCGGTTCCAGCTCCTCAAGCGTCTTGTCAGTGAGCTTTTTGGCCGTCTCCGTGGCCAAACGCGCCTCCCGGTCTTTCTGTTTGGCTTTGAGCTCAGTTCCCGCATTATCCAGCTCTTTCGCCCGGAAGGATAAGGATTCCCGTTCTTCATGAGGCAGTCTGGCTTCGAGGAAGGATTTATCATCTGCAAAGCCTGCCGGAGTCATAGCTACTGAAAAGTCGGTTTCCACTTTTTTCAGTTCAGGAGATCTCTGCTCTATGCGCTTCTTGAGGGATTCAACATGGGTCTTCGCCGTTGTCAGTTTCTGCTGCAGCTCGGTGTTCAGGCTTCTGGCTTTCTTCTCTGCCTCCTCGGCATCGGCAATGAATTTGTTCAGGCGACCTTCTTCCTCATCAGGCTTTTTGTCGCCATACAATTGCTTTCGCTCTTCTGTTCCGTCGGCCAGTTCCTTTTTCAGCCGCTCCAGATTTTCCTGTTTTTCAGTCAGAGCCTTGACCTGCGTATCAATCACGGCATCCAGACGCTTCACCTCGCTGTCGATGGCGGCAATCTGTTTTTCGATGTCGGTCTTTTGTTTTACCTGTTCCTGCCATGCCTTCAGTCTTGATTTGAGGGATTCGAGCAGTGCCTCGACCTCTGACTCCGGTATTTCTGTGATACCAAGTGGCTCAAGTTTCCCGGAAACTGCCAGCTTGAGTTCCTCAAAGCCGATCCGAAGTTTCGTGAGGGCATCCTTCAATTCAGCGAGCGTTTTTTCAGCGGCCTTCTTGTCATTAATGGCATCGGTTTCCAGCTTTTCGCTGTCATTCAGGTTTTTACGGGCAGTGGTGTCTGCCTGTTCAAGTTTTTTGATGGCGGCTTCCTGATCCTCTGCCTTGTTGATCAGCTTGGTCAGCGATTCTATCTTTTGCTCGATTTCATCGGGAACCGGAACATTGCCCTCTGCAAAGGGATGCTCGGTCGAGCCACAGAGTGGACAGGGTTTGCTGTCTTCCAGCTTGGCCCGGTGATCTTCAAGTTCCTCGATTTTCTTGATAAAAGCCATCTCACGAAGAAGGGTCTCCTTCTCGGTGCGATATTCCCGGAGCAGTCTGTCACCCAGCAGTTCGCTCAGGGCATCCTTGCCTTGCTGAAGATTTTTACTGGCGGACTCCAGCTCCTGTTTTTTGAGGGAACACTGCCTGGAGGCTTCCTCCAGCTTCTTTGTGGCATCTGCTACGGCCGTATCGGCTTTTTTGAGATCGGTTTCTTTCTGAATGATCTCCTGTTGTTTGGCGAGCAGGTTACCGAACTGTTCTTCAACACCGGCCAGCCCGCTAATCAGCCATTCATCCCGCCCATTCTCTATGAGATACAGCTCTACAGTCTCCAGAGTTTTCTCTGCGGCAGTCCGTTTTTTCTGTTCCTTGAGCCGGGCCTGCTTGTCTATCTCAATCTTTGCGGCTTCCTTGGCACAGGCATCAGTGCCTTCTGATACAGCCTTTGTCTGTTCCGCAATCTTTTGATCAAGCGAACGGATTTTCTGGATCAACGGGGCAGCCGTTTTCAGCTCCTCTTTGGCTTTTAGGGTGAGCTGTTCGGCAGCTTTGAGGGTCTCAAATTGTGTGTTTGCAGATGTCTCATGCTCAGGAAGTGCAGATTCATCCGTTTTTAAGGAGGTCTGATCGTCAGCCTGCTGTTTACGAAGGGATGTGAGTGTTGCGTATGTTCCGTCCAGTGATGCGGCCTTGGTGGCCTGTTCAAGTTTGGCTTGTTCCGGTTTGAACGCCTCGGTTTCGACCTTCAGCTTTACGGCTTCATCGGTAAGGCTGAGGATCTCCTTTTGAAGGCCCTCAATGGTAGTCAGCCATGTGATGGCTTTGCCTGTTTCAGTTGATTTACCAGCAAGTTCAGTCTCTTGCTTCTGCTTGGCCGCAAGGTCGTCTTGGATTTCCTTTTCCTGTTCCGGATCCAGAATCACAATGCCGGATGTTTCTGCGTTCAGAATGTTTAGCTTTTCCCGCTCATCACGCTGGCGTTCATGAACACGGCGTGAGATTTCTGAATAAATTTCGGTGCCGGTGATCTGCTCGAGTATCTTGGACTTCTGCTCAACGTCAGCTTTCAGGAAGGTATCGAACCCGCCTTGTGCCAACAGTATGGAGCGGGTGAAACGGTCGAAGTCCATCCCGGTTTTTTCTTCAATGACACCACCGACAAGGCTCTTCTTGGTTTCGATAGGCTTGCCCGTATCAGCATCCGCAATCTGGTATTCCTGATCCTGCAGGTTCCCTTCAGCCTTTTTCCGCGCTCGGCGCTGTTCCCAGTGACAGCGGAATCGACCAGCCTGGGATTCAAACAAAACCTCGGCATAGCATTCACCGGTCAGGCGGGACATTATCTCATTCCCGCTTTTGGTAATTTTTCCAAGGCGGGGGGTAGCTCCATACAGAGCCAGACAGATGGCATCAAGAATCGTTGATTTGCCCGCACCGGTTGGACCTGTCAGTGCAAAGATTCCGTTGGATACATATTCGGGATCGGTGAAGTCTATGACCCATTCGCCATAGAGGGAGTTGAGGTTCTTAAATCGGAGTTCAAGTATCTTCATAATCAGCCTCTCTATTCCGCGTTCACGTCTTCTTCATGGAGAGACTTGATTATTTCGTTGTAAGAGACCGTTAGTTCCTCACGGTCTTCATTCGGCACTTCAAAGGCATCCAGACAGCGGGTAAAAACATCCCCGGCATCCAGATCATCGAGAGTTTCATCTTCCACGACCGTACTGATCACCCGGTCCATGACACGCCGGTTTTTAATCCGTCGGATTTCCATGGCCGAGTCGGCCATAGCTTCATCGAGCATCTCGCGCAGGTTGCCGATGATGTCGCTGCCAGTGTATTCAATCTCAAGCCATGCAGAGCTTTCTTCCTTTTTCAGGTCCTCCAGCTTGGCATGGATATCATCCAGCGATCCGACAATGCGAACCAGCTCCTGAAAACAAGGTACGGGGAGCTCTTGGATATTTGGCGTGGTGCTGTTGAACTCTATGAGCACGACCTTCTTTTCCTGAGTCGCTTCGCCATAGCCCATCGGAATAGGCGAGCCACAGTAGCGGATATATTCGGTGCTGCCGACCGCCTGAGGAACATGCAGATGCCCAAGGGCCAAATAATCGATTGACGAGGGGAACACCTCCTCACCGACATGTGCCAGTGATCCCACATAAAGCTCCCGGACACCATCACCGTCAACAGTCTTGCCGCCTGCAGTGAAGAGGTGTCCCATGGCAACGATGGGAATACCTTCATGTCCTGCGCTTTTGAATTCGGCTCGTTTCTGTTCAGCAATGGCGCAGACATCTGCGTAATGGTTTTTCAACCCTTCAACGAGCTTGGCGTTCTTATCGTCGATGGTTTCTCCCGGCTCGACCGTGCGGATATCCTTATCGCGTAAATAAGGCACAGCACAGACAATGGCCTCCGGCTTATCATCCGCTTGAAGAACAAATACCTCATCCTCCAATTCATCGGTCATGGAGCCGACCACATACACATTCAACACACGCAGCAGCTCTTTCGGTGCATTCAAAAATGACGGCGAATCATGGTTTCCGGCAACGACCACAACATGACGGCAGCAGGATGCCGCAACCCGGCAAAGGAAGCGATAGTAGAGTTCCTGCGCCCGGTTGCTGGGTGTGCTGGTATCGAACACATCACCGGCTACAAGCAGAGCATCAACCTTTTCATCTCCAATGGTCTGGGTCAGCCAATCCAGAAACGCTGAAAACTCCTCATAGCGTTTCCGACCGTAAAGGGAGCGTCCTAAATGCCAGTCTGATGTGTGGAGGATTTTCATTGAGCCTCCACTGCTGTTTGGGGTTCTACAGCAGGTTCCTCAGTCACGCCGATACTTTGAAGTAAGGCCGAATACTGATCAGGGTCCTTTTCCTTGATTTTCCGCAAGATGAAGCTTGCTGTGGTCTTCATCTCTGGAACATCAATAGGTAAAACACTTCGCTCAAATATGCCTGCTAAATGGGAGAACTCATTATTGATACGATCTGTGAGTGATGCGGCTAATGCGTCATCGCCGAAAAAACGCGCCAACTTATCATCTTTCTCTACGGCATTGGGGTATTTGTAGTACAAGAATGCCTCAAGAAACTTCCGGGCATTGTTCCCAAAGTTGTAGTAGCAATCATGATTCTCATCACACTCGATCTGGGCGTGGGCGCATTTATAAATTTGATGAAACAAGAAATTGAACTCTGTGACGTAGTCCTTCAGGTATCGAGGCATCAATGTAATGTCACTGACTTGATCCGTTCGGGTGATAATGAAGTATTGAGATTTGTTTTTGTTCAAAGCACCGGGAAGCCGCTTCAGGTACTTTAAAAAGTCCAAGTTGTGAGTCGAAATAAAAAGCTGCTTAAAACGATCACGTTCTTTTAACTCTCCGCCATCTTCATATTTCTCAGGCGTTACAATCTCGGCATTGATAAGGCTGTAGACAAAAAAGATATGGTTTGCATCCAAGCTGGAAATGGGATCATCAATCCAGATGATCGGCTGATTGCCTTTAGTCTCTATGTCTTCAAGCTTGGCCATGAAGTAACAGAAAGCTATCAGGCTGCATTCTCCCTCACTGAGGTGGAATGCTTTTTTGTCGTTTCGAGTTACCTCAAACCGGTATGCAGATGACGCATCCCCGGGGTTTTCTTCAATGGCTTTGAGTGAGAGAGACTGGTGACCGAAGAAATTATTTAGATAGTCGTTTACCCGGTCAGCACCCTTGCTTTCATCTTTTAGCTGGGCCTTCAGTTCAGCGATCTTTTCTCGTTTTACATCAACTTTTTCTTTTACGGTGTTCTTAGCCTTCTCCGCTTTGCCCATTGCCTCATTCAGCACATCAATGGCCGTACACTCGTCTCCATATTTAATGTCGTTTATGAATGTATAGACTTCATGGAGGCGGAGAGCCGCACGAGCTTCCGATTGGTCGGCGCTTAGTGAAGCTGTAAACTGATTTGATTCGTTCCTGAGTTGCTCAAACGAATTCCTAACCGCATTCAAATCTTCTTCAACCGACTCAGGTGCATCAAATTCGAGAGGTGTAAAAATGTCGTCTTTTCGTTTTTCGACCTGTTCTTTTATGGAGTCCAGGCTCTCACTGTAAGACGTTGATAGGGCTAATAACTGTTCTGCCAGCGAATCCAAGTCAGCTGTAAAATTAGAGTAGAAATCCGAGTTCTTGATTTTCAGTAGATTAGGAACTCGGGACCGCTCATGTTCAATCGATCCAAGCAGATTTTCCAATGCTTGACGAAGCTCTTCGGACTCCTGATTAAAATGCTTGTCCAGCTTCTCCCATAAATCTTCAGGAAGGTCGCTGCCACAAAATGCGCACTTATCTCTTTTTTCTTGATGGTGGCCCCGACCAGTCCTCACCCACGTTGCCAGAGCCGCATCATTTAGCAATTCCTGAATTGGATCAGATGCCTGAATCTTTTTTTCGATTAGCTCTTCAGCCTTTGAAGCGATCGCAGAGTATTGAAGGTTGAAGGATGATGATTCTCGGATCTCCGGTTTGGGTTCTTCTCTGAGGAGGTCATGAAACTTACCCACCTGCTCATCAGCAAGCGGCGCATAAGTATCTTGGGTAACAGTAGAGATGTCTGTTTTTATTTTTGGAACATTGTAGTTGGCATCTCCAAACGATTTATTGTGCTTAATTCCAGAGCCTGCCTTATTGGCTTTGTCGCGTAACTTTCCCTCCAATTCTGACAATTTATCGCCATGGGCATTTCGGGCTTCTTTGAAATTTTCTTCAGCCCCGAGGAGCTCTCCCAGCAGTCCAGACTTGTCCTCTTCGTTCCCGAGTTCGGCTTCATGCTTTTCGATTTCTTGCTCAAGCTTTGTGTTGTCTTCACCCAAGATAGCGAATGAATTGATGGTCTGTTCGTCATCAACAATGAAACGCAGGTTGTCCCGGACAAAGTCCTCATTGAAAACCCGAACGACCTGGCCATGATTGCTTAATGAATTTTGCGAGGCAGTGCTGCCGCCATCAAAAGCCAATTGAAACTCAGGTGAACTATATTTGTCTGAGATCGAACCGGTTTCAAGAGCTCTGAAAATCCGCGAGAGCGTTGTTTTACCGGAGTAGTTCCGGCCATAAAGGATGTTGATCTTCTTAAATTCAGCGATGTTGTTGCCACCATCCCGCAGAGATGATGACCATCGGAAGTCCTGAAAAACCGCCATGTTTTTAATCGAGTCAATTTTCTTTATCTCGCCGCTCATCCCTATTTGGCCCCCTGATATTTTTTAAAGTTTTCAGCCCGCTCGGCGATCTCTATGGCATGGAGAGGCTTTCCAGCGTCCTTCAATATCTGTATGGCTGCGTCTTGAACGTTCATCCTTCGTCCTCCAGCCAGTCCATTGGAATGAGCTTAGTTTTTCCATCCCACCATTTTCCCCTGACGAGATCTTGAAACCAATCCTCTTGAATATCTGCATGCTCAGTAATTACAACCTGAAAATTATGTGTTTCAGCAACGACAAGCTGGAACATTTTAATCACAGACTGTCGATCTGGATTCCCTGTATCTGTTTCATTCTTCACTGTTTCAGCAGAGGCGTCCGGAGGAAAATATGCTTGAGATGGTTGATCCAAGAATAAGAATTGCGGAACAGGCCTGGATTTCTTAACAAACCAATTATGTAAAGAAAGGTGAGTCACCAAGTGCAGGCCGACCCAAGTTTCACCACTACCCATCTTTGGCATGGGAATAGGACCATCTTCGGTATCGGCAACCACTGTTAGTTTTTTTAGGTCGAGTCGCATCGGAGAGTCGGAATGTTCAATACCGAGGCGTTGAGCCAAAGTTGTGATTTTTGATGAGATTACAGATAAAGCGGAGCTGATTCTTTCGGTAAGAGCATCGTCATCAAGCTCTTCTTCAAGTTTAAGAATTTGCTGCTTTAGCGTATCTGACTCTTTGATTTCAGAGGAAAAATCAACTTCGCCTTCGGGCATATGCTCCAGATACAAACTCAAACGACCTTTAACCATCGCGGCTCTTGCATTTTGGTCTCTGAATGCGGAAAGGCGTTCGTTTGTTTTTTGAAGTGAAATGATTGATGTTTTAACCTCAGCCATTTCAATTCTTATTTGATCACATACTTCCGAGGCAGCTTGGATTAATTTATCAAGATGAGGGGTTTCATTTGTTACTGCTTCAAGCTGATGTTTAGTTGATGGAAGGGACGCTTTTATGGCACCGACTGCAGGTATTTCATCCTGTAGAGCCGATGAACACAACGGGCAGGTATTCCCTTCAACATCTGATGAAAATAATCCGATGGATTCCAGACGAGCGTTTTGCTCTTTAAGCTCAGCTCCGTAACCACCCGAAGTTTTTTTGAGATTGATATACGAACTCAACTCTTCTGAAGCAGCTCTGTACTTACTCCGTAAAACGTGCTGTTTATCAAACAGTTTATTCAGTAAGGTTTCGTCTGGATCACCAGCCTGACTTTCAATTTTTTTCGAGAGAGCCTCTTTCAGAATGCTGCCAATTGCCTGCCAGGTTTCTGGGAGGGCTACGCCCTGCTGAATTAAACCAACATCCTTGGCTTCATTGATGAGGGCGTAAGCTTGCTCAAAATTGTTTCCACGAAGCCGCTCGTTTTCCGAAATCTTTCCCTCTAAAACTTTTAGCTTACGTTTTAGCTTCCTAAGCTCCTCCTTTCCCTGAATGTAGTCATCTGTGATGGCTCCAAGAAAAAAGGGCAGATAGTCTTTTATGCTTTGGGGTATGAAAGGCTCACCTTGTCGATGAAACAGAAATTTCTGATCATCCACCTCGCTCTGTTCTTGGAAGCAGTAGAAGAGCGCTTTGCCGATATCTGCATTTCCAGTTTTTCGGGTTTGTCCGGGTTTAGGTTCATGAGAGTAATCAGCAATTCCTAAGGATTGCGAGAGCAGTATGTTAAGAGTCTCTAAGTTGGCATTCTTAACCAGTGCTTCAGCCTCAGGCAAAACAATGTCTGAACCACGTTCAAAGTAAATATCCTCGCTTGACTCTTTTCCTGCTTCCGGGTTTTTTCGTGCAATGAATATTTCCCCCGTTGATGTCTGCAATTTGATTGCATACCAAGAAACGTTCTTTCTGATGACACCTGCTGGCACATTGCATTCTTTTCTACCAAAACAATAGTCAACGATGTGGATAAGAGCTGATTTACCGGTCTTTGACTGTCCCGTGATAACATTTACACAGTTAGGCTTCAGCTCTATTGAGCGCTTTTCGTTATTTATGCCATAAACGACAATATTTATTATTTGAAAAATCATGGTTGAACTCCCAGTAAAGCCATTGCTGTTTTTAGATCTCCAATCGTCGAGAACCATTTTCCACACAACTTCGCAGCCCGAACACAATCGCTGACCTCTGCTGTAGAATTTGGTACTGAAAGCTTTGTATCACTGGGGATCACTATCATTCCGTTTGGGTTAATTGATAACCGGTCGTTTTTCAGGGAAAAAAGCAAAGCATCCTTCGCGTAGGGAGCTATATTTTTAGCCCGATCAGCAAATCCTACCTTGATTGCCGCATTCTCCTCTTTGGTAATCCATGCTGAGAAAGCAGTCCTTGAACTGCGGGGTAGCTTCATCCTTGTTTGAGGGTGCAGAATGAGTGGGAGCAATATGAACGGTAACGCATATGGCGCTTCGCATTCATCGTCTTTTTTAAACTCCAAGAGAGCCGTACAAACAAGTAATGAGGTGAATGCAGGATTAAACAGAGCGGCAACCTCAGGTGATCGTTTTTCCCAACTTCTTAACATTGGTCATCCTCCGCTTCGTTTGATAACCTATCTTTAAACTGAGGATGCCAGCCAACCTTAAGTTGGTTGGCCAATATTTGATAAGACCCCCTTGTAATGAATGAATCGGTACAAGATCTCCTGATTGGGATGTCCGCCTTATGCTCAACCCATTCAAAGACTTTTTTGCCTGAAGAAATCAGCTCATCTTCACACGCAGGGTCAACGATATCATCCTGTATCTGATCAAAAAGTATCGACCACTCTTCTGTTAAGGTGTCGTCGTATTTTTCCAATTCACTATTGATTAAGAGCTCCTCTCGAACCCAACGGGATCGTTGTTCAGAAGCCATATAGAAGTATTTGGCGGCTCTGGTTAACCTTGAGCTGCTAACTGCAATCAAATGCAATTGCTTTGAAAATATCCAGTCCGTGAATGGTTCCAAATCCGGATTTGCGGCTTTGACATCGGGGTGAATCGGAAGTGAGTCAGACTTAAACTGTTCACGAAGCAATTCTAAACGCGAATCAAATTCAGCACCGGTGATCGGTTTCGATTGCGAACAGCTTAAGCCATTAACAACCTGCGTAATCCACCAGCCTTCAAGGTACTCAAGGAAGTTTGTCAATTGGTTGCGAGGGCAAAAGCCCCAGAGAGCATCTTCCAAGTGTTTCTGTAGATCCTCGCTTAAAGGGCAGTTGTCGAGTATATAAACAGACTCAAGGAGAGAAACACGGTCTTCAGGCGTTAGCCCCATGAATTTAGCGTAAGCCTCCTTGTTTGTATCATTTGTCGATGTCTGGGCTGTCTGAAGCAGGATTTTTTCTGCCTCAGTAATATCCCGGTTTTCACTTCTCAAGTGAATCGCAGCAGAATTCTGGGCCGCCGACTCCGTTGTCATGAGGCAAAGGATTGAGCATTCTTTTGTCACATTCTCTTTGTATAGGTCGACCCATATCCTCATTGTTTTCCATAGGTCGGTACTCGCATCAGTCAGATTGGCTTTGCGAGAAATATGGTGTTTGACCTGAATAACGTCTGTGGGCGTTCCATCTTTTTCAAAAACCACATCATCAAGGGTTTCAATGGCAACGGCGATATTAGGATCACTTTTCAGCCTCTTTAACGTTTCCAACGAGGCAAGACGACACTGGTAGATATAGCCCAGCAGCGATGCTGAAGCTGAATACTGAGTTCTATCTGTAGCTTCCATGTGCGGTCTCCATTATTGTGTTTATTGCTTTTCAAATACTTCGATCAAATTGCCATCAAGGTCATGACACCTAAAAAAACGTCGCTTTGACTGCCCCCAGCACTCCAACGGAGTGATTACCTGAATACCGCGCTCCATGATCCAGTGATACCGGTTTTGAATATCTGTAACTTCAACATAGAGCAGGCTACGGAATCCTTGGGATTGAAATTCCTTGCCATAAGATGCCGGTGCAAGGAGGAGCCCCTGATAAAAAACAACAACATCCTTTGACTGTTTCTTGATCGTCAGCCCTAATAGTTCTTTGTAAAACCACACCGATTTTTCAATGGACGCCACAGGTAATTTCGGCCCTAAGTTAAGCCTATCTGCCTGCACGACTCCTTGTAGTTGATTAGGCGAGGTTTGCTTGGTTGACGGTACGGTTTCTGGTGCCCTTTGCTGGCTGGCAAAGTTGCCCTTGGAAATTTTGTTGATATAGATTGTTTGTCCTTCAGAGGTGATAAACCGTCTAAATTCAACTTTATACTTTCCGCTGCGGCCTATTTGATCTTGCCCGCAATTGACCTTTGCTATTCGACCATCCGGGAGCTTTACTTCGCTCGAGTCGGGGGCAGTTACAACATCATCGATCCAGTTCTTTAGTGCCGTTCTTTTGACGGGCTCACAACTTGACATACTCTCAGTCTGACGAGTGCTAAGCTTCAGGGCTGTTTTTTCAAGATAGCTGCAATCTTGAATTCCACTCTTCACTGATGATAGCCAGTCTGAACCATTGATACATCCCAGCAAACCACCGGCCATGGATGCGATTGTGTCAGTATCAGAACCAATTGCGAAGGCTGCCTTTATTACCCCGTTTATCGGATCTGCGGCATACCGTGAGGCAAGATAAACAGAAGCGACTGCAGCGACTGTACCGGCCCCGCTAATCTGCTTGTTAAAGCACTGGAGCTTTTCGAGTGCATCATCGTCAAAACTCAATGCGCCTTTGGAAAGCTCTGATTTGCATATATTCAGGTATTTAAGAATCTCATCCTTTGTCGATAACCATAGCTTTTCATAGCCCTTCAGATGCTTTTCGGCCTGAGACATCCATTCTGGAAAAACTTTATCATGAGATGGTATAGAGGCCCATACCGCTTCATTTGCGATTATTTCTTCGATTAATTCACCATAGCCCAGCTTCGTTTCTTTCCGTAAGGCTGACCAGAGTGCAAACCCGTAGACTAATGCGCCTAACAGGGCTCTTGGATGTCCGTGTGTTGTTATGCCATCCATAAATATGGATGTGGCTACCTCACCGAAGTCCTTTTCGGTCAGGTAAAGAGCGTGAGGCAAAGCACGCATTGCAACGCCATTACCGCCAGCATCAAAGTATCTTCTTACGTCCTGCGGTTTTCGGTTAGGATTCCATGGCTCAATTCCATCCATCCAGGAGTCGACAGCTCTCTTTGTAGCTCCGCCTCCACCTCGTTCATAAAGGGACCAGAAAGGTAGCTCTACCTGAGTGTAGAATTCAAACCATTTTTCACCTTTAAGCAGAGATCGGCTCAGACATAGAATAAGTTGCGTATCATCGCTGTACTCACCCGTTTCAATAATTTCTTCATGAGGGAAAAAACGACCGCCAGATCGGCGAGTCCACCTCCTAAATTCATGGAGGCGGCCTTGTGGTTGTTTTGGTGCTTTTGATTTGCCGACTCGTTCGTTAGGCCAACCCAACGCATCGCCACAAGCTGCCCCCAACATAGCACCGACAGCTTTGCCGGATTTAAACTTTGTTGGCATGTTATCGGCCATGACGACCTCCGTTTCTATACAATGTTTCTGTTGCTCTAACTCCTCGTTGAATCAAGCCGGAAAGCGTTGTTCGCTTAAAAAAGTCCGGAGGAATGTAAATAGGCTTATCTATTGAAATCCCTTGCAGATTTAACCGGCAGATCTCCCGTTGTGCCTGCTCCTCCGACTGAACTGCTATGCCAATGATGGAATCCAACGGTATAGGATCTTTCAGCAAAACTTCTGCTTGAATGTCAGTCGGTGCCGATGGCAAGTGCCCCGATGGGCGAGAAAAACTAATGCCGGGAGACGTAGTGACATAAAGAGACCTAAATCCTTGAATACCTGTCTGTATGTATCCACCACACGATCTGGCTGCATTGCAGGGGCAGAAGCATGTGTCTGGGTGCCAGAGATAACTGGGCTTAATCAGCAAAACCACCCAGTCCTTAAATAGGTGGTCATGCTCCCTGACTTTGACGAAATAATAGGTGTTCGGATATTCAATTGAACAGCAGATCAGATCATCTCTGCCGTCATAGCGATCCGGGTCTGTCGGATTATGAGGCATATCATGACTTTGAAGAGTCCTTGTTGAACAAAGTCCAAAAGGGTCGTCAAAAATGTGTGCCAAATTCCGAGACTGAGTGAAGTGGCACAACCTTGTGATGCCTCGACTATTACATTCCTGCTGAATCTGATTCATGGACGGATCTCCTGATAAAGGTTCCCATCCACCGGCAGCAACGAGGTCAATTCATTGCTGTAAAGTAGGATCAGATTCGTTTTTGCCCGTGTTACCGCAACATAGAGCAAGCGGCCGTCATGAGTCAGGGCATCTTCCTCTCCATGGGATGCCACATGGTCTTTATCCGGTAAATTCTCAGAATCCAGAAAAGGAAGAATGACCATATCAAACTCAAGCCCTTTGGCCGAGTGATAGGTTCCATGATAGATACCTGGCCCATCATTCCATACCGTCAAGTCACGGTGCAGACGAGTAGCACCTGCACCAAGTTGTGAACTGAATACCTTTTCCTGTTCCCTGTTTTTTACAAGGATGGCAACGCTCTGTGTCGTTGAGACATTTCTTGCAGCCTTCAGAGCGAGCTCTACCTGTTGATTTTCATTGCTGCATTTAGCAAGGGTGGTAGTGCTCCGTCGGCACGAGGCGATGTCGGCTCAACTAAGTCCGGGATGTCATTGAAAAAAGGCATCCGGGATATGGCCAACCCGAGCTGGGCAATCTGTTTGGTATTTCTATAATTCTCTTTGAATAGCCACTGCTGCGGAATGTTTAGACCCGATGAACGCCAGCTCATTCTCTGGCCATAAATCTGCTGAGCTACATCACCGAAAAATGAAAGGGAACCATCCTCTGGTATGGCAGCAGCCAAGGAACGAATCATCTCAGGGGAAAAATCCTGCCCTTCATCAATAATGATGTGCTTATACATTCGAGTTGAATCGTCATCCTCGAATTCTTTCCGCACATGCAAAGCAAGATCATCCCAGTCATACATATTGCCGGTTTGATTGCGTAGTTCGACATACTTCTCGAGGATTTCATACATCACCGGCCGCAGTTTCCGAGACAGGTTGGTTCCGATACGTCCAACACGATCAATCTTTACATACTCATCGCTCGATGTGATTCCATGACTGAAAATCCACTGGATTTCATCCATGAAGAATTCGATGGGCCGCTTGAAGAATTTGGACGGCTCGTATCCTGACTCCACAGCCTTCACCGCTCGTGAAATATATCCCTTTCGCTCATCAGGGTCGCTGCAGATGCAGTTGAACCGCATTTTACCCCTGACATTCAAATACCCCCGGGCAAAGGTATGATAGGTTTCAATCTGGACATTCCTCAATTCAGCTGGTTTGAGATACTTCAAATAGGTTACCAGTGCTTTATTGAATGTCAGGAGCAGGGTTTTCCCAGCATGGGGCATTGATGCCTCTGACAAATACGCAGCCCGGTATAATGCGAGGGTCGTTTTACCGCTGCCAGCAGTTCCCAAAACGGCGGAATGGCCGGTAGCAGGCATGTACAATACCTCTCGCTGCTTTTTGATTGGCTTTGGTAAATTCCCAGTCATTTCTATCTCACCCCCGTTCCAACTTGATTCGCAGATTGATAAGTGGCTCCGAAGATAGTGTCACCCAGCCATTTCTTGAAGGAAGGGTCGTCACTGAACTGTTTGAAGAGCTCAGTATGGTCAGCAATCAATTCCACCATGACACGACCGAGGGCTTTATCGTGCTCGATACGGGCATTCTGTTTGTCAGAATTTTTCATGGCATTCTGATAAGCTGTATCGGCGGCAACTTTATCGGGAATTTCCTCAGCAATGACTTTTCGAATTTTGTCGGCGTCTTTCCAGTCGATGTTCCCAAAAAGGTCATTGAAGGTTTTGATGATATTGCTTAGCTGATCTAATTTCGGTTCCGGCTTTCTACCGCCACCAGCGGTCGGCACAGCACCCAGCTCCGCATCTTCATCCGCAAGGGTGATATTCATGCTTGCCTGAACTTCAACCCGGTAGCTGTCCATGTCGATCGTTTCAAGAATCCCTTTTGAGAGATCTTCTTCTTTTGGTGCGGGCAGTTTAGGAATAAGAAAATTCAGGAATATCGAGAGTTTTTCCCAGTCAGCATTGGTGTATGGCAAAATTGACGCAAGGAAGCCATATGTCCTGACGAAAGCCTTGGACTTGCCCTTAAAGTCAACCTGTCCATCTTCATCAAGGTCGCTGTTATAGACCGCAACGCAGGCGTCCAGAATTGGGTCGAGAGTCTCCCGTTCCGCGCCATTCAAATAGAGTTCAACCAATCCATCGATCTGCTCAGGAGAATAAACCTGATAGCCATCCAGATCGGACTTCAGGTCGTGAAGCTTGTTGGGATCAGTTTCTTCACTGAGTATGGTCGTGCGGTAATAATCAGAAAATGCCTTCTGGATCACATCAACATCATTGAAGAAATCCAGAATGAAGGTGTCATGTTTCTTGGGATGAGCCCGATTGAGACGCGACAGAGTCTGGACAGCTTTAATACCGGCAAGCGGCTTATCCACATACATTGTGTGCATCAACGGCTCGTCATATCCGGTGAGGAACTTGTCCGCTACAATCAGAATGCGGTATGGTTCCTCGGCAATCCTGTCTTCAATCTTGTTACTGGGGAAGGCGTTTAGCGTTGCTTCAGTAACCTTTTGACCGCCGTATTCATGCTCACCCGAAAATGCGACGATGGTTTTGTACGGGAGTTTTTTATCAATCAGATACTCGTTAATGGCATGGAAGTATTCAATGGCTCTCATGATGGCACTGGTGATGACCATCACACGCGCCTGTCCACCGATTTTACGATGTCCCATGACCTGTGCGTGGAAATGGTCCATCATGATTTCCGCTTTCTCACGGATCGCATGAGTATTGGACTCCACATATTTCCGTAATTTTTTCTGGGCTTTCTTGGTGTCGAAAAGCGGATCGCCTTCCACGGTTTTCATCAGCCGATAAAAACTTTCCACCGGTGTGTAGTTCTTCAGCACATCAAGAATAAAGCCTTCCTGAATGGCCTGCTTCATGGTGTAACTGTGGAATGGATGATGCTTTATCTTGCCGTCCGGCTGTGGATCAGGCTCACCAAAAATTTCCAGTGTTTTGTTTTTCGGAGTAGCCGTGAACGCAAAATAGCTGGCATTCGTCAGCATTTTACGGCTCTCCATCAACTCGTTGATTTTGTCTTCTGTGCTTTCTTCTTCCTCAGATTCCGAAATATCCGAAGAGAGAGCCATATTCATTTTCGAGGCAGTGCGGCCGCCCTGGCTGGAGTGTGCTTCATCAATGATGATGGCAAACTTGTTCTGCCTGTGGTCGTCGCCAATCTCCGCCAGAATGAAAGGGAACTTCTGAACGGTTGTAATGATGATCTGCTTTCCCTCGTTGATGAAGCGGCGCAGGTCACCGGAACGCTCCGCATGGCCAACCACGTTGCCAACCTGAGCAAAGGACTTGATGGTGTCCCGGATCTGCTTATCCAAAACACGCCGGTCGGTAACGACAATAATGGAACCGAAGACCGCTTTTTTCTGCTTTTCCAACCCCACCAGCTGATGAGCCAGCCATGCAATGGAGTTGGACTTACCACTGCCAGCCGAGTGTTGAATCAGGTAGCGCTTCCCGGCACCTATTTGCTGGGCGTCTGCCAGAAGTTTACGGACCACCGTCAATTGGTGGTAGCGGGGGAATATCTGTTTGTATTTCTTCTTGCCGGTTTTCTCGTCTTTCTCTTCAACCACCTGCGCGTAGTTTTCCAGAATGTCAGTGAGACGATCCTTCGTCAGAATCTCTTTCCAGAGATAATCGGTGACCAGCCCTGCAGGGTTTGGCGGGTTGCCAGCACCATCGTTATAGCCTTTGTTGAAAGGTAGAAAGCACGAATCCTTGCCTTTTAGGTGGGTACACATGCGTACTTCATGATCATCAACGGCAAAGTGAACAACACAACGGCCGAACTGGAACAGAAGCTCATTGGGGTCGCGGTCATTCTTGTACTGCTGAACAGCATCCTCGACGGTTTGCTTGGTAAGCTTGTTTTTCAGCTCAAATGTAGCGATGGGCAGGCCGTTAATAAAAACACCCATATCCAGTGCCAACTGAGTCTCGCTGCCGCTGTAGCGTAACTGACGCGTTACACTGAAAATATTCTGTTCGAACAGCTCCTTGGGTTTCTCATTATTTGCCGTCGGACTGCCGTAAAAGAGCGTTACGGAATCCGGGCCGTGTTTCAGACCTTTGCGTAACACATCAACAATGCCCCGTTTGGCAATTTCACCCTGTAGTCGATGAAGGAATTGTGTTCTTTTAGGTGAATCGATTTCAAGGCTGAGACGCTCCGCAACCTCCGGCTGAGTGCTCTGTATAAACGCCGTCAGCTTGGCGAAGTCAACCGCATGGTCACGATCATAGTCCTGAGGGTTGCCAGCCTGGTAACCTGCTTCCTCAATTAACGACTTGACGATGGTTGTTTCAAGCCCTGCTTCGCTTGTATCGGTAAATTTCATTCGTCAATGCCCTCCGTAATCAGTTCGTCTTCAGACTCTTCATCATCCTGTACTTCCAGATCTGCCTCAACGGGCTCAAAGTCCGGAATTTCTACGGAGCGGACATCAACTTTCCCAGTCACCACATCACCAATTATGCGAGAACGTAATTCTTGCAACAGCTTCTCTTCTCTGGCTATATCATTTCTCAAAGCTGTTTCATGGTTAACCAGCTCTATAATCCGGTTCTGAATATCTATAGGCGGGATTGGAATCTTTTCTTTCATGAGAGTTCTCGCATTTAACGGCCTATTCCGCCCTGCTGCCCCTCTGGAATGATAATTCAAAACAAGGTGACCAAGTTTTGTTCTGAAAAAAGAAAGAAGATATGCAGAATCTACTATCTCTGATTTTCCTCTAAAAATAGGGTAACGATGAGATGCAATACAGCCCTCATCATCAGAACCAGCTATGGCTACCGCTCCTTCCCAAGCAAATTGACCGCTAAAAACCAAATCACCCTTTTTTATCCAAAAGAAAGTAGAGTCGCCTAATTCTGAACCTTTTGTTGGGTTTTTATGAAAAACACCTCTGCCTCTGTTGTACAAGCCAACAGGTGTAAATATTTCGTCATTTTCTCGATTTACAGGACGTACAATTTGTGTTGCTACAACCCCAAAGCGTAAATGTTTGGTTTCAGGCAGTTTTGCCGCTTCATTTGTTATCGCATTTCTTCTCTCCGCAAACAGATCAATAAGTTTTTTCTTGTTTTTTATAAACCTATTGATCTTAGCTGTCTGCCAATCCAAATATTTTGCAATTTGATCCTGCTCAGATCTTGGAGGTAACATGCTAGGAATCTGCCCGAACTGGTCAAAGTAAAGCCTGAGCCGCATATCCATAATGCCACGAGACCAAGCTTTAAATTGCTGCAAATATAGTTTTGTCCTAAAAAGGTAATGATAGTAGTCAGGGTTTATATTCTGTACTGCCCGCAGAATGTCGTAAGCAGGACTCGTAACACCTGAATAATGAGAAACTCCAACTGCTCCCATCCATGCCAAGAGCTTGTTAACAATCAGATCTCCTTTTTTTACAATCCAATAATTGTCAGTTGTGGAAGCTTTATTCCCTTTTTGCTCTAAACTATTACGTGGCCTAACTCCAATATGTGTGTATATGGATAACAGCTCTAAATCATGATCTATTCCTGACTTCTCTGTTCTTAATCGAAAAATGTTTTTGGTTCTAGTGACCTCCCAATGGGAGGGAATATCACCAATCCATGGGACTTTTGAATCTTTATATCGAGGGTAAGTCATCATGCTTGATTCTCCCCAATAATTTTTTCAAGAAGACCGTCGGTTTCCCTCTCTAAAGCAAGAATATCGGCTTTAATTTCTTCTATTGACCTAGTCTGCTCAGGTTTAAAGAAATGGCGTGTGAAAGAGACTTTATAGCCAATCTGCGTTTTGGAGCCGTCAACCCAGGCATCGGGTGTATAAGGAAGCACCTCCCGTTCGATGAAGGCGGCAATGCCTCCATCTTCCAGAAGCGGTACCTGCTCCGAATCCCGCAGGTTAGTATCCGGTTCGTATTCAACGACCACCTTTTTGCCGTCTATCGTTGTGTCGTATAGACCGTAAAGCGGGTTGGGCTCCGCTTTTCCTGCCTTATAAGTTTTCTTGATGACCGGCTCTGCTGATCCATCAATTACCGTCAGATTGGCTTTCATGAAATTCTTGGATTTGGCCGGAATTTTCACCGCCATGTCTTTGGCCTTGGATTCAATAGCATCTAAGAAGCTGTTGTAATTCAGATGCGGCCCTTCACCAATTTCACCGGCCACGGCCTCAACAACTGAATAGAGAGCTGTTTCTTTGGCTTCAGTACAAAGTCGCTCGAACCGGCGTAATTTTTGTTCGGTCAGGTGAACTGATAGGCACAATGGACGCTCGACAATAACCTTTTGATATCCGAATGCCTCTTTTGGAAAAATTTTAGACTGCTCAGTTTGTGCTGGATTAACGATGAGCTTGCAAATATCCTGAATGTGATCTTCCGTTAGTTCACAATTTTTTTTGCCCAAGCTCTTTCGAAGTGGCTTAAACCACTCTGTAGCATCAACAAGCTGCACCTCTCCCTTGCGTTCACCTGATTTACGGTTTGTCAGAATCCAAATATATGTTGCAATACCGGTGTTGTAGAACATGTTCTCTGGTAGCGCGATGATCGCTTCAAGCCAGTCGTTTTCAATAATCCAGCGGCGGATATTGCTTTCACCTTGCCCGGCATCACCTGTGAAAAGCGAAGATCCATTGTGAACTTGGGCAATACGACTGCCAAGCTTGCTCTTTTCCTTCATCTTCATCAGCTTATTAACCAGAAACATCAACTGACCATCACTGGAACGGGTGAGCATTTTGTATTCAGGCTCATCCCCATATTCCAGAATGAAGCGAGGGTCTTTCAGATCGCTTTTCCCTCCCATTCGTTCAAGGTCGGTTTTCCAGCTTTTTCCGTAGGGTGGATTGGAAAGCATGAAATCGAATTGATCAGACACAAAGGCATCGGCTGACAATGTTGAGCCGTATTTGATATTTTCAGCTTCAGCGCCTTCACCTTTGAGCAAAAGATCGGCTTTGGCGATTGCATAGGTTTCAGGCTGTACCTCTTGGCCGTAAAGATGAATTGAAACTTCCTTGCCTGCCTCTTTTGCAAGTTTTTGCAATCTTTCTTCAGCAACAGTCAACATCCCGCCGGTTCCGCAAGCTCCGTCATATACCAGATAAGTTCCCGACTCGATTTTGTCAGCAATGGGCAAAAAGATCAGGTCGGCCATCAGCTTTACCACATCACGAGGCGTAAAGTGCTCTCCGGCTTCTTCGTTGTTTTCTTCGTTAAAGCGGCGGATCAATTCTTCGAAAACACTTCCCATACTGTGATTATCCAGCCCGGGAAGTTTTTCATTACCATTAGCATCCAGCACCGGCTTGGGGCTTAGATTGATACTTGGATTCAGATATTTTTCAATCAGAGCTCCAAGGATGTCAGCATCCACAAGCGTCGGGATCTGGTTGCGGAATTTGAACTTGTCCAGAATCTCCTGAACGTTGGGTGAGAAGCCATCGAGATAGGCTTCAAAGTCAGCTTTCAACTGCTGAACTTTGGCTCTGTTTTTCAGGTCTTTGAGGGTAAATGGGGAGCTGTTGAAGAAAGCTTCGCCTGACGCCTGACACAGGGCTGCGTTCTGATTGGCAATCCCCGCCGAGTCGAGCTGCTTTTTCATATTAAGGACAGCTTCTTTGGTCGGCTCAAGAAGAGCATCAAGACGGCGGATAACAGTCATCGGCAGAATCACGTCCCGGTATTTACCACGGACATACACATCTCTCAGGACATCATCTGCAATGTTCCAAATGAAATTTGTTATTGTATTATGGATACTGTAATTCATGTAATTTCCCTTACTCTTTGTTGTCTTCCTCTTTGAAATCACTTGCGTTTCCGTCACGCACCCAAGTATCCACTTCGTCTTTTTTGAACTTCCAAAGACGGCCGATTTTGTGGGCGGGCATGTCTTTTTCGCTTATCCACTTATAGACGGTATCTCGCTTGATCCCGAGATAGTCTCCAATTTCATCTACGGACAACCATCTGTCTTCCATTTTCGACTCCATCATTCTTTGAGGGCCGTCCAAACGGCTCGTCAAGTTGTTTAACCGGACGGCATCCAATAGGGGCACAACCCGGCTACATTAGGTTAAACAGGGTTTAAGATATTTAGATGAAATGAAAAAATCAAGCTTTCTTTCCGGATTTAACCGAGTTTAGCCGAATTTCTTTCCATCCCAGTACCCATCGGGAAGGCGCAAACTGCCTCGGAGAATATGGTCGAGGGCAAAAAGAAACGCCCCGGAAGCGTGCTGGCGTTCCGGGGCGTTGGCTGTTTTTCACAGATGGGATTGCGTCAGGAATCCGGTGGCGAAGCCACAATATTGATGCCACTACGTGGCCTACCCGTGATCAGGCTGGTATGAATCGCTGCATTTCGGGTTTCATCCTGCTTCATTTTGTCCAGAAAGGCAGTGCAGGCTTCGGCCTCATCGAGCGGCAATCCCAGTTCCTCCTCCAACCGGCTCAACCTGTGGTGTAGGTTTTCGATCAGATTAAAGGAGTGATCCCGGACCAGACCTTCCCGTTTTTCCTGTGGAGACGGGATGAATTCCGTCATCCCGCCACGGCGTTTAACGATCATATCGGGGCCTCCATCAGCTCAGGGTTGCACCGAGGGTGTGAATCCTCGGATAGGTCAATACGGTTCCGGTCAGCTCGGCTTTGTAGCGCACCTTGTTGCCCTGCGGATCGCTGAAGGTTCTGAGCAGCGTGTATTCGGTCCAGTCTTCATCGATAGGACGGGTGTCGTCGATGGTCATGGCTTCCCATGTTTCACCGCCGTCATTGGAGGCGAACCACTGGACACTGGTGCCGCTGGGGATATCCATCTGGGTGTAGACCTTGGTGGATTCCACGCCCTGTGTCAGTTCGTTCTCACGGGTCAGATAGGTTCCGGTGGTATTGTTCAGATAGCCGATCAGGTTGACATCCCGGAAGTTGAGCGCCGGAGTGTCATTGCCCATATCGGTACTGAAGCGCACCCGCACCAAAACACCATTGGCCAGATTGGGCAGACGCTCTTCCTCAGCCGGAACGACGGCATCCCATGTCACTCCGCCATCGGTGGAGTATTCCCAGATCAGATGGGTGCCTTCCGGAATGGCCGAGTATTCATCGATGTTCAGATCGGAGAACTGCACACCGCTGACCGGCTGAAACTGGACCGTGCCTTCGTTCTCGAACTCATAACCATAGAGCTTCATGGTGAGGTCGGAGCCGTTGAGCGGAGTCCAGGTCTCGGCATTGGAGCTTTCCAGAAGCACACCTTCGGCATAGGTCTGACGGGTGATGATGCCCTGACGGCCGGTCTTGCCGAGGGTGGCGGTGCGCACCTTGTAATTGGTGCTGTTGGTCAGCAGGACCACCGCATAGCTGGTATTGGCTTCCGCGTAAAACGGATCATCGAAGCTGATCTTGGTTTCACCGCCAAGGTTGATTTCCGACGGCGCGATGACCTTCTCGGCAAAGATGGTATCGTTGGGCAATCCGGTGGTGACGCCTCGAATCTGAACCGTTACCGGAATAGAGGCATCCCGCTGGGTGAACTGAATCCCCAGCGCCGACAACACCCGGTTTTCGGTAAAGCTGAAGGTCTGGTCCAGCGGATCGCGGCGGACAAAGATGGTGCGGGTTCTCCAGACGGTACGCACTACCGGCACACGAACGATGCGGGTAATGATGTTGGTCTGGATAAAGCGCTGAATACGGGTGATCACCAGCGGGTCATTGATCTGCAGGCTGGCACGGGCAGTGTACTGACCATCTGCCATCTCCACGATACGGTTACCGTTGCGGGCTTCCGTCGGCACCGTGAAAGAGGCGGTCACACGTCCGGCATCGTCACTGACCAGGTTGCTGGCCATGACACCTCCGTCACAACGCAGGACAATCCCGGAACGATCCGGCGTAAAGTTGATGCCTGTCACGGCAATGCCGGTCTGGCCACGGCGGCCGATATTCGGGGTGACCTGCAGCATGGCTGGCGGCTTCTCAAAGACCGCATACGGGTTGATGTTACGCTCCTCGGACCAGTCGCTCTGTTCGAGCACCACCTGTTCCGATCCCGGCAACAGCGCCAGACTGCCGAAGAAGCTGGCATCGCTGCTTCCTGAATCCACTTCCAGCGCCGTGGAAATGGCGGAGCGATCCGTAGAGGCAAACTTGCCCAGTTCGTTTACCCGGGCATCCCACTCTGCGTGATAGATATCCGACTGCGCCGTATTGGAGAAGTCATCCGAATAGATGCCTTTCTTGGACTGAGCGTCGCGGTTCTGAAGTTCGTTGTTCATCTGATACTGGGCATCGTTGTATTTCAGGTCCTCCACATCTTTGATGATGTCATGGATCTGATCCATAGTGATGCGGGTGAGCCCGAAATTGCGGATGGTCATATCGGTGGAGTTGGGCGGGCAGTCGATGCTGCACAGACCCAGCGTATCCTCAGGAACGATCGGCAGCTTGGGAAAGTCAGCCGGAGCGCCTTCGAGACGTTTGATCTCCCGGGTGGTGGCGTAAATGATGTCCTTGCGGCCGAGGAAATAATCGTAATCGATACTGCAGTTGGAACCGTTGACCGGTTCATCACCCAACGCTCCGCGACCGAAGTTGACCACATTGAGATTGCCCAGCTCCATCTGGGCCGTGGACATGGAAACCGCCGCCGAGCTGGTTGCCGGAGGATTGGATGCCACGGGTTCGTCCACCCCATCATCGATATAGGAGATGGCTTCACTACCCAGCTCCTTGATGCGCTGGAAGTCGGTTCTAGAACCGTTGGTCGTGGCCCGGTAAACCCGGTAACCATTAGCACCGTTGACCGGCAGCCATGAAAGACGGTTCATCTCTCCGGCCAGTGTCATTCTCGAAAGCACACTGCCGGAGTTGAAGGGGGTTTCACCCGAGCCGTCAAAAGCGGTCACCACGTAGTGATAGGTTCCGGATACCGGATGAGCGGTAATGCCGAACCAGCCGCCGTCCACATAATCCTCGCCTTTGATCATCTGCTTGGTGTAGGTCCAGCGCACGGTATAGGTGGTGCCGATGGCCGGTTCATTACCCGAACCGATCCAGTCCACATGATTGCCTGACTGCTGCCAGTCGACCCCTTCCTGAAAAATGGTGGCACCCTGACTGACTTCCAGAATATCCACGACCGGATTGGGATCGAGCAGATCCTCACCGCCGCCAACCGATCCACGGGTCACATTGGCGGTCATTTCCACAATGGCTTCCACCTGCGTGGTCTCTTTGAGCGGCGTGGAGTTGACCGGATAGCGGCGCTGGCTGATGTTGTAGGTCTTCTGTTCACCGCGCACCGACTTAATGGCCACCGACTTGGGAACCAGCGTTGAGGTGGGCAGATCCCGCTGATGGCGGAAGCCCTGAATGTAGGCCCGGCCCGCGTTGGTGATCACCTCGACATCGGTGTCATCCACCGAGCCGATAAAGCTGTCGAAACCACTGACCAGATAGCTGCCCGCCTGATCGAAGGTACGCTCGGCAAGGTTCTGCAACAATGAATTGAGTCCTTCAGCGGCGGCAAAGGAGAGCTGATCCTCGGTAATGGAGGAAACCGTGATCCGGCTGCCGGGAAGCGTGCCCAGCAGGTCGCGCAGATACAGATTGGATTTTTCCTGCACCGTTGCCGTGACATCTCCGGTCTCCCGGTCGAATTTGTAAACCGGCACCACCTTGCGCTCGGTCACGTTGTTGGGAAGCATCAGGCTGGTGGTATCGGTGGTCTTCAAGGCCAGCACCCATTTCTCGCGTTCGGCGGTGGGTTCACCTGTGGCCGGATTGATCAGCGACGGGTCCTGCGTGTAGCCGTAATTGTATTTGAGCAACTCGGCATAGACATAGTCCGCACCGCTGGTGGTGGCGGGATCATAGGTCAAGGTGGCTCCGGCGACCGCCTCCACATGGCCGTCGATGTAGACCCCGGCGTCAGGGTGAGCACGTTATCCAGCACCGTGACATCGAGGCCGCTCAGAATCGACCCTTCCTTGAAAAGGATGTCGGCAATCTTGCGGCGTTCGAGGTTGATCAGTTCCTGCTGTTCGTTCAGTTCCGAATCGAGCAGATCCCGGTCCTGATGATAGCGGATGCGTTTGTAGTTTTTGGCGGGATCGAATGTATCTCTTGAAATACTCATCTTGTTTACCTCCGGTTATATTTTGATGATCCCGACCAGCTCCACGCGGGTATCGGAAATCTTGTTGAAATCTGGAATGTTCTTCACTTCGTACAGGTAGCCCGGGCGCAGCACCTCTCCGACCGGGTTGGTGTCCTGATGGAACACACCGCCCATGGCCAGATCACCGCTCACGCTGGCCACATACTCGACGTCGCCGCCGAAAAAGCCGTATTCACGAATGGTGATGCCGTTGGCCTCGGCCTCATCAAAACGAAAGAAGATGCCGATGGTATTGGTCTCTTCTCCGGTCTCCAGATAGCGGACACCATTGAGCACCAGCGCACCTTCGGCGTCCTCCTTGAGGAAGGTCCGTTTGTAGAACCGCTTTCTGGCCCGTTCGTTTTTGAGGGCTGTCTGCTCGATATCCGGCGCAGGCGGATTTTGCGGTTCGGTGAATGTTTCATCTCCATCCCCGATGGCGCAGTGGGTTATGCCTTCCACTGCCTGTCCCATCAGGAGCTTTGCCGTCAATACACGGCCTGATTTGACTATGAGTCCCAATGCCATGGTCTTCTCCTTATGTTTGAATCTCGTGTTCTTCGTTGATAATCACATTGAAAATGGTCAGCCCCGCGTCGGCGGAACGGCCAAACTGCTGCTCCAGATACTGGGCGGTATCGGCCGTCAATGCCCGGGAACCGCTGATTCTGAGCGCTGTATCCAGCATTGCCTGCCGGGGATGTGTCACCCGGACGGCGGCAAAAACCAGCTGTTCAAATGTCTGCGGGATGATCAGCCAGGTGTCGGCATCCCGTTCGATCCGGCCCGCCACAATGACCTGACTGTCGGCCACCGTTGAGCGCTGGTTCGAAGCCCTGACAGAGGCATCCGCCTGAATCACAATGGTGCGCCTTTGATCCCGTGGTCCGAACAGGTCGAAATAGGCTCCCTGCACAGCTGGCAGGTTGACCTGAAATTCGGGTCTGCGAATGCCCCGGATAACGGCAGGTCGAATGATGGCTCCCTTATGCACGGCCACGGCGAATCCTCCCGTTTATCTTGAAAGCCATTCCTTTGTTGAGATTGGCCAGCGGTTGAGGAACGCGCCGACCTTTCACTTGGGTTGTGGTTTTGATTTGTCCTTTAACAACAGCCATGAGCCTTACTCCTTAATTGCACACCAGCCGCCGGACAGGTTGAATACCCGATAGGAATCCGAGCCGATTTCGACGGTGTCCTCGGAAGCCACGTTGGCTCCGCCGGTGGCATAGATTTCGATGAGTTCTCCACGCAGCTCCTGATAGCTGTCCGAGCCGTTCATGCTGACCAGCCATGGGAAAAGAATGGTGGTGTCGTAGCGGCGTTCCGGGTCGGTATCACTTTGCAAGTTGCCGTGGGCCGCACCGCAACGGCCGCGTTGTCCGCTGGCGGAAGTCCAGCCGTCGAACTTGTTCACGGCGTAAAAGGTGCTTGACATGTTGTAGTAACCGGTGATGACCGGTTGCGGGTCCTCGCCGATCTTGGCTCCGGACGCATAATCACTGACGAGCGTTTCGATGGTCACGGTATTGGGAGTGGCAACCGTATCGATGGCGGTAATTTTCACCCGCTCGATATTGGTGTTGTCTTTGATGATGTAATGCTGATCGGGTGTGAAGATCGATGCATCGTTAACCTGTGACACCACGGCACTGCCGTTGACAATCGCGGTCTGGGTGATGGCAACCGCCGAGGACCAGAACCGTTTGATGGAACCGCTGTAATGGCCGTAATAGGTGGAGACAATCTTGCTGACGACGAATACATGGTCGAGGTCGGCATACAGCCAGTAGATGAAATCGGCGGTGTCCTCCGCCCGGAGATAGGTGTATGAGCTGTAGAACGCTTCGCCTGTACCGGTTTGAGTGGTGTTGTCCCAATACTGGAAAGCGGCCACTTCAATGCGGCCGGAGCTCTGTCTGATCTGGAAGCGCAGATAGATATCTTCGGCTCCCGATTCCCCGGTTGATTTGAATACATAGTACGGCCGGGCATCGGCGGACTGGTCGTCATGCAATGTCCAGCCAACGGTCGTCACCAGAAAATCTTTGATCTTGTTCAGCAGGTCCAATCGGCCGCTGGCGGTTCCCTGAATACTTTGATAAGCCATGGTTCACTCCTTATAAAACGGGGTTCTCTGTTCCGGTGAGGCGCAGCTTGATATCGATTTTGTTCTGGACGGGAGTGCCCGAAAGCACCGTGCAGCGACGCCAGAAAGAGATGGTTTGATTGTGGGCCTTGGCTCCAAGGTTGAGCGGAGCGCTTTGGGTGGCGGTATCGAGTTCGGCCTGTGTGAGCGCGAGCTTGTACCAGACCGATTCGTCGGTTTCGAACTCGTCGATCGGGTCCACCACCAGCCCTGTATAGTCGTATCCGGAATAGACCGGCGCATCCGCCAAGTGGGATGTTGCCACGGTATTGGCCACGGCGCGTCTTACAGTCAGATTTGTAGTTCCGCCGCCGGAAAGGATCTGCATCTGCTCGGTGCCGATGACGATGTATTCCGCATCGGCAAAGCGCGGTTCAGTCAGTTCTATATCGGTCTGGACGTCATCGATCGGTGTGGTGAGCGTGGTCTGTTCATTGGCCACGAAAATCTGCCGGTCTTTGATTTCTCCATCCGTGCCGTTGTAGTTGTCCGCGTCCGGATTGCTGAAATCGCCTTCCGAAATCTGCTGGGTCAACTGTTCATCAAGGTATAAGTGAATTGCCATAATCTCTCCTTAAACAGGCCATTGGGTTACTTGGTATTTGTTCACGGCGCTCTCTGTCGCGGCTTCCTGTGCCTCACTGAAATCCTGCTGGCGGAACAGCCAGCGGTATGAAGGTTCGGTGAACCGGAAACCCGCCTGATTGAGCTTCATCCGGCCGATGCGGAGCGGTCGGGTCCGCTCCACGGAGAGGCGTAGAGAGGTCGTGTTGAGAGCGCGTTGGTTGAGGCTCAAAGGCACGATCCGTGAGCGTTGGAGAGAACCTGTATCCACATGGACTTCAAGCGATGCCCGTTCACCGGTGAGGTTCGCATTGGTCAAAGTCCGGTTGTTGAGGACATTCGCATTGAGCTTGAATACAGGCCCTCTCCGACGCCAGCGGTTGATCAGATCAGATGCTTCGGTGACACCGGCTTTGCATCCGGCGGTAGCAACCAGCAGCGCACTGCTGTGTCCACCCTGAATCGCGTTGATAACCACATTGCCATTGAGTGGTGAGCGGCCCAGCTGGAAGCATTTCCGGTTTCTCGCTTCGATGTTGAAGCCGAAGGTCTGTCTGTTCTGCAGGGCTTCCGAAGCCTCTGCCTGCAGAATTGAAAAGAGGTCTTTCTGTCTGAAGCAGTAAAGGGTTTCCGCATTGGCAAATGACAGCTTGCGGCGATTGAGATTGTCAGCTGACAGGTTGAAGCCGGATTCGACAATATCGGTGAGGTAATCCCGGCCGGTATAGATCGGGTTGCAGAAGGACAGCCTGTCCTCGCGGATGGAGGTGTTCACCAGCCGTCTTTCGTTAAGCGGCCTGTGATTGAGGCGCATCCTGTTTTGACGGCCATGAAAACGGGAGACTTTGTTGGCGGCCCGGTCGATTTCCGGAACCATCTCCACGGTACTGGTCAATTGCAGGTAATCGTATATCCGCTGCTTGTTGGTCAGATGGCGACAGGAGCCAAGACGGCTTCTTCCCAGCACGAAGGTTTCATCGAGAAAGGCCAGAACCACACTGCGGACATGGGCGGCGTTCTGAAATTCCAGATCCGACCCGATCTCCAGAAAGGTGGCCAGCCACTGCAGGAAAAAGGCACGAGTGCCAGCCGGGTGATGAAAAGACAATGCATCCCGTACACCCTCAGCCAGGTTGAGACTGTGAACCCGATAGACTCCGAGGCTGAACACATTGCCGGGGAGTTTTGCCGAGCTCAATCGGGAGCGGGAGTTCAGACGGAGAGCACTGCGGAAGGTTTCTTCAATCTGGCCCTCCCAACCAATCGATGTAAGACTGCGCCCGATGGCCGGAATGGTTCCTTTGCGCCGGTATATTTCGACCGCTTCACGAATCAGACGACGCTGGTTTTCCGGCGTGTCCGTGCCGTCATAGCGGTGACCCACCAGATATGGGAGTAAGGGTAGAAACCGCTCATCACAGCGCTCCACATCAAATATGTCGGGGAACCTGTCGATGGCCTCCTTGATCTCGTCGAGCGTGCCTGCCGGGAGTGAAAGCAAGGAGCGAAGATCGCCGCTTTCATCCTTGTGCTCATACAACGGCGGCAGCAGATCGATGAGGTTGTTCTGGAACCAGTCCGCCACTATTCGGCCCTCCGCATATCGAGATTGACCGAGCCGAGAACCGGTATTTCACCGCGCCCGAGTTCCACGTCCAATTGGGGCGTATAGAGATGAATATGACTGACTCCCCGAACACCATCGATCAAGGCAATGAGATCGGAAGAATGGATGGTCTGGCCGAAGTTCACCTGATCGAAGGCGAAGAAGTGCGCCAGGGCCGATTCGATTCGACTGCGCACATTTTCCAGAGCCTCGCCCGGCCAAGCATAGATTTCACAATCGATATGAATAGGCCGATAGATCGGGTCAAACAGCTTCACCTCAACGGTGATCACCTTGCGACCCTCCAGATAGTCAGCCAGATCACGTTTGGCCTTGGCGACACCGGGATAGCCCTCGGCAAGCGCCTTGTAGTCCTGAAGCGTTACCGCCTTCCAGAGACTGCGCAGTTCGGCCGGGGCCTGATTGCGGGCATGCTGAATGGTCTCGCGGGATGAGCCGCCTGTAGCAGCCACCGGATTGGAGATGGTCAGCGGGATCTGGGCACCATCGTGGTACACGGCTGAAAGAAGCTGCGTGATGCGGCCCGGTCCGATATTGCCCTTGGCTCCGATGCTTTCGAGCCAGCTCACGGAAATGGTTTTCCCGGCAGCGGGAACCGCTCCGAATTGACCGTCACCAAAGAGAATGGAGGTAATATCCAATGCATCCGTGTCGGCCATAAAGTGAAGGCTGTCGCCGTCGCTTTCCTGAAAATGGCGGACCTCACTCCAGGCATCATCATTGATAAGAACACGGATGGTTGCCTGCGCGATGGATACACCGCTCAAGTGGAAACGCTGCCAAGGTTTTCCAGTGGCTTCCAGCTCCTCGGATTTGCGGATTCCCTGACGGGCGTGGATATCGACGGAGAGTTCACCACGGGGAATAAAGGAATCATCCACGGTTTCAAAGTCGGCCTTGCCATCTTCAAGCAGTGCTCGGCACTGAGTTCCGGCCGGAATCGGCAGATCAAAATTGAGCGGAGCGGCCAGTGAAAAACGAATGGTGGTCGTGGAAGAGACCGGCGTATCCAGCTGATAGCCGATGAGCTTGCAGAGGTTGATCACGTTCTGGCGCTGGCGGGCTGTGGGCAGAAATGCCTCGGCAGCTTGCGCATCAAGGTAATAGGCCAGCATGTCACCGACACCACAGAACAGTTCCAGCAGAACGACTTCAAGGTCGGAGTGATTGAAATCAGTCCAGCGGTTTGTCAGCTGCGGCACTTTGGCCAGCAGTTCCTGCCGGATCGACTCATAATCCTTGTTGATATATTCAATCCTTGCGCGGCCCATTGTGCCTCCGGTTCGTTCGTCGTTTTTAAAGCGGAGCGATAAACTCCGCACACGCCGATTACTTACCGGAAGCAGTCTGGAAGTGTCGGAGGTCTAAGGAAGTTCCCGGAAGAATGGGTAAACGAGGTTTCCTTCGACCTGAGTCTGGATGACCCGATAGGAAATGATGACAGGCAGTTGATTGAGGTCTTTGTTGCGGGCGGAATCGTCGAATGACACGTCGGTAATGACCACCCGTTTTTCCCAGCGGCGAATCGCATCGATGACATGATGGCGGATGAGCCCTTTGAGCACTTCATCGTTCTGTTCGAACACAAGGTCTTTCAGCTTTGAGCCGAATTCCGGATTCATGAAGCGCTCCCCGGGCCGGGTTCCGAGGATCTGAATGATGCTTTCCCGGATATGTTCATCCTCCCGTGAGGTCGATGTCGATACTTCGGCTCCGCCGGATATGGATTGAAAATTCAAAGGGAATTTCAGCCCTGTACCGAGAAAATCGTAGTTCATTTGTCACGCTCCTCGCATTCAAGGTTGCAGAGTCCCTGACAGCCTGTGGAACCATCATTTGCACCCGAGCCGTCACCCGGGAAACGAACAATCAGACTTGTTCCGCTTTTCATGGAGAGATGAATGGTGCCGCCGCTCTCGATCAGGCCGCCATGCCCGCTCTCTTCACAGGAAAATCCTTTGGCTCCATCGGCCAGAATGCGAACGGTGATGGTTTCGCCGATACCTTCAATCCGGGTAATTCCAAGGATATCGATACTGCCGGAGGAATTGATGACGGACAGCGTTTTCAACTGCTGATCGAGCAGCAACCTGTATGGGGCAAGCTCGACGCTGAATCGGTGTTCGGTCAGTTGTTCCATTTGGGCCGAGATCGGGAGCCCCTCGATTCCAGCCTGTTCTACTGTTGTTTCGATCCATTCGGGCACCAGTTCATAGATGCGGCCGGGACTGACCTCCACGGAGGTTGCGGGGCCGGGTGTAATGAGATGCGGTTCGCCATCGACAATGACCGAAATGGTATGATCATCGTTGGTTTTGAGAATCATGCCGTCAGACAGGGTAAACAGACGATTGCCGTCCGGCAGGTCTTTCACTTGGCACCCTTCGGGAAGCGATACAAAGGGATAGAAATCCGGCGGTGGCTCGGTCGTGATCTGATCCATATAATCCTGTGTGTTCTGAATGTGTGCTTCCAGCACCTCCTGTGCCTGCTGTTTCAATGCTTCCGATGCATTGTGGGAGGCTTCGATAATGGCCTTCATGCCTGCGATTTCAGTTTTGATCCCCGCAAGCTGCAGCGCCATGTCTTTGAGGATGAAATGGTTTTCACCGGAATCGGTCTGTTCAACCACGGCTCCGGCCTGAGGTTCTTCTATGGACATCATGAGCGTTCTCCTAAATTCCTACGCTGCCCGGATTCGACTCAAATTCCATCTGGTTGAGGGCGGTGATCGTTCCGGTGGTTCCGTTGATTTCAAATACATTCCAGACGGTGCCGGGCTGGTTGGGCACATTGAAGGTGTATTCCCGGCCGTCGTAATAAAATACTTTCACGGTCGCGCCCGAGCCCGCCAACCCCGTGCTGGTGATCGAGTTCCGGTTGGTGTAATCGTGAACACTGTAGCGATAGGTCCCGGCCACCAGCCGATGCATGGTGATGGTCTCCGGCCCGTAAGATGAGGTCTCATCCACATCCAGCTCGCCACAATCCTGCACATAATCCGTCGAGTAATAGACATGAAATGTGCCACCACCCGGGCGGGGACCGCGCAGATGAGAATCAAGATCCCGGGGATTGAGTCCCCACTGCAGAACGATGCGAGCCACCTGTCCGTTGAGTTCCGGAGAGAGCACAATGTTCTGGCCGGAGCTTCCGGATTCGAGGACGTTCAGCAGTCCATGGGCATCGATATAGTTGGGCGTGCTCGCCTCGTAGACATAGAGTCCTTCAAACAGCTCCATTTCATACTGCCCGGATGCATCGGTGATCTGCTGCGCCACGATCGGGCCTTCCTCACTGCGCCGTATGGTTACCAACACGCCAGCAAGCGGCCGGGCATTGAGAGCATCCACTACAGAGCCGACAAGATGAACACTGGTGCCCAGATCGAGCAGAAAATCGGGATGATTGGCGAACCACGAGGGATCACGGACCTCAACATTCAAATGGCGCAGGCTCTGCCGGGCATCTGAGTTCAAAGCCATGATCATGGCGTTGCCAATCTGCATTCCACTGACCAGAAAGCCCTCGTCATCCACATAGGCTACGGCCGGATTGGATGAAACAAACTGCGGGTTCAAACCACTGCCGCGCACAGAGAGCGGGATGCGCTGCTCGAAATAAGATAGAGATAACCGGACGCTCTGAGGGTAAATCTCCCAATAAGCCGGAATGTCGAGTTGCTCGGTCATGAGGGCATTTCTCCTTCGTCCCAGCTGTCATCCCATTCTTCATCATCTATTTCACCACCGCCTATTGGAGTGCCGTACACTTCAACCTGAACATGTCGAACGCTGAGGCGGTCATCCGAGCGCCAGATCATGACAATGGCAGCGCCGGGCTGCATACCGCAAATAACATTTCCCGTTTCATCCACTTCGGCGACATCGCTGTTGGACGATTCAAACACCGGCGATTCAACAGAGCCCCGAATGGACAGCGGGATAGATTGCGGCAACTCGGAGGTCGAAACGCGGACCAGCTTTGGGAAAACGTCCCAGTATGGTTGTGTTGGTATGCTTGATTCTTCCGGCATGCAAGGCTCCTCAGTTGTCTATGGTGTTCGGGCTGCCCGCTACAATCACCGCACCGCAGGCGGTAATGTCGCCAATTCTGGCATTGGGGCTCCCTTCGGTAATGGTGGTCATACTTCCGGTCACAATAGGTGTAACGCCGTGCCCGGGGATGGGACAGACGTGCAGGTCTCCCATGCGGGCCACTGGAATCCCGTTCACCATGGTTCGAACGGCTGATGTGATGATTACACCGCCGTGACTGCTTACATCTCCGAGACGTGCCTGTGGTCCGCTCATGCTTTCAGCCTCAAGGTTAAATTGATCAGATAGCCGATCAGCCCGCCGACAGCGGTGCCGATTCCCAGTGTCAGCCCAACAATTTTCCACATGGTCTCCGTACCCACCTTGCCGCTGACCCGGGTGTGAAGCCGGTCAATCTCCTCGGCGTGGCGGTGCAGGTCTGAATTGATGCCGCGAACCAGCACCTCGACGTTCTCCTTGTCGGATTTCTTTTCTATTTCCCGTTCGATCTTCTCCAGCCGATCCTGAATTTCACGGCGGTGGTTTTCCAGAATCCCTCGAAATTCCTTACGCCATGTGTCGAAGGTTCTGGCGAGCATCGCTTCGGATGCAGTCAGCCCGGGTTGTTTTGAATCACTCATACAACGTTCCCTTATGTGTTAATCAATACTTGGTTTGTAGATTTGATGATGATGTTGCCAACGACACCATCCATGAAAATGAGGCTTCCCGCCTTGTCGGTTGCGCTGATGCTTTCCGTTCCCGGTGCCGCGTTCATTCTGACCACCTGTCCGGCTTTGTCGGTCAGGCGGATCTGTTCAGCGCCCTTGGTGGAGTCGATCAGAATTTCCTGCGTGCCGTTGAGTCCCCAGATGTGGACCTTTTCCCGGTCTTTGGTGGTATCAATCAGAATCTTCTGCCAACGGGAACGGCCCTTGTCGCAGGAGAGGATGTGAACCTTTTCCTTGTCCTGCCACGCCTCCAGCAGCACCTGCTGACGGCAGAGGTCAGTGAGTTGTACTCGGGCTTTCGATCCTACGATCTGTGAAGCAATATCGAGCTGGTCGCCTTTTTCGGCATCTTTGGTGCCGCGTCTGAGGGCGTTGCCGCTCTGCATTTCCGGTTTGACCTTGGCCTCCATGGTGAGGATCTGACCGGCCCGGTCGATCAGGCGCATCAGTTCATCGCCGTCACGATCATCGGCCAGAATGGTGTGTCCGGTTTCCGTCTTCATCAGGACCCTGAAACGCGGGCAGTACTATTCCGGATGGCCGTGGTATTTCTGGTGTTCGAGATTGTCGTGGGGATTACTCTGGTGCTCCAGCTTGTCCTCGCAGTCATGGCAGAAGGCATTGCTGCAGGTGCGCTTGGATTCCTCCGGCTGTTCCCCGGGATTGCTCTTGGCCAGCCAGACTCCGGTCCAGATCGGATACTGAACAATGCCGCCTTCAAACTCGGCCCAGACCGAAGCGCCTTCTTCCGGCACGAGGAACATGCCGCAATCTTCATTGCCGCCATACGGAAAACAGGGAGAAGCCCAGTCCGACCAGTTTTCATGGCCAGTACCCAAGACTGCGGGGATTTCGAGTCGAACCCTACCGAGCCGTTCCGGGTCGTTGTTGTCCTGGACAAAGGCCCGGTACTTGCCGTACCAGCGATTGCGATAGCGTTCTTCGGTCTGCTTGTCGGAAGTCTCAAGCATGGCTGTTCTCCCTCCGACGGCTGTCATTCCAAGCTTTCCAGCCACCCACGCGGACGGCCCAATACATCAGTCGGCGTTTCCATGCAGGAACACCGAGCTTGGTCATCAGTTTGAGAAAGATGCGGTCGGCTTCTGCACGGGTCACGAGTCCGGTGTGATAGAGAAAGTCATGCACAACGGCAGCCGGTGAATAGCGTCCCCATGGAGGCACAATTCGCCAGAACAGGCGCGGCACCGAGACAAAGTCCGTTTCAAATCCGGCAGGCACAGTAATGGTGCGATTGCCAGCGATCCTGACCTTGTAGTCTTTGATCAGACGGGCACTGCGGCCATTGGGCAGCAGTTCAAACTGTAAAGGCCCGTTCAGCCCGATTCCCGAGCCGACAGTGACGGTCTTCTGAAACTCAGTCATTGCGCCACCTCACTTTCCCGGTGGTCCGGACATCGAGATGGACCCATGACGGATAGATCCCGATGCCGCCTTGTTGAAAGGCCGGTATAGCTTCCGCCGCCTTAGCCAGGTCTTCGGCTGTCATTCCATCCGGGCAGGCTACATCGGCAGCCATACCCAAGGTGTGAAAACTTTGGGTTGCTCCGCCAACAGACTCATTGTGCCGGTTGCAGCGAAAGCCGCTCGTGATGCTCAAGGGCAGGTTCAATTGATCGCGCAGAGCCTGAAGCGCAAAAATCAGTTCAGGATGCACCGGAGCCGAATGCCCGCAGCAGTTGGTTCCTTTGCAGGCAAATTCTGACCGACTGAAGTTTTTACTCAGATCTCCCATGGTTCCTCCTAAGAAACAGCACCGGAATCCGCATCGATGGTCACCATGGCCGGTGGCTCATTCTGCGGGGTTGTCGGTGCTTCTTTATCGTTTGGTTTTCCCTTGCTCTGGGCGGACTTGTCTCCGGCACCTTTGCCAAGGGCATTCTTTTTGAGCTTGATCTCACAGGAATAGCCAGATGAGCCGATGCTGTGGCGAACCGAGTGGCAGTAGTAAATGCCGGAAAACTTCCGGCCCACACCTTTCACTTCGAGGTTCTTTTTGGCCCGCAGCGACGGAATGCCGATGGTGACGGCGGTGGCCTCGACCTGTTTTAGTTCGGCCTCTCTGAATTTGCCTTCGGCTGTATCCTGAGCAGGTTCCTGTGCCGGTTCTTCATGAAAGGCTTCGGAACGCTCATAAGCAGGAACGACCTGACCGGTTTCCTGTTCTTTGAAACTGCCTTCACCCGTATTGCCATCCACCAGATAAGTCTGCTTGCCCAGCGAGGTCCGCTCGGGAGTCGTGGCATTGTTGGCTTTATGTTCCACCACATCCTTCTTGCGGGGATCGACCCCGACTGATTTGGTTTCGACCCCGGCGCCTTTGGCTCCCTGTGATTGGGTCGATGGCCTGAAAGAGCGCAGAACGCCTTTGCGGTCGGTGAAATATTCCAGCGTCAGCAGCGGAGCCTGTTCCAGTTCTCTTGGGTGAAAATGGAGCTCATCATCCTGAATGAAAAAGGAGTAGCCACTGACACCCTGACCATCCCGGTCACGGGCCTTGGTTGCCAGTTCTTTGAGAAAGACGGCATCGGACTGGTTGCTCTGGGTTACGCGAAGATGGTGCCCCTTGGTGGCCGTCACAACCGGTTTGAGGCCATTGCCCGAAGCAATCTGCTCGGCTATTTCGGAATAGAGAATGCCCGGCGCGGGTTTCTGCCAGACCTTCTGGTTTTCCTTTCCGGCCAGCTTGAAGCCTTTGTCGTAGGCTTTGATACGGATGGTGGGGTCGCCGTTTTCTGGAAAATCGTAATCGATATCCTTGATGACGGCCTTCTTACGTGGAGAAAGATTGCCCACATAACCGAACCGGGCAATGATCTCGTTGCCTTCCTGAAAAAGCGGATCGTCCACAAACTGCAGGTTGCGGTTGGTGATGGACAGCTCGAGAACATCCAGTTCCTCTTCATTGTCGGTGAAGACAAACGAAGTGATTTCCTGAGTGATATCCTTGGAGAGCGATTTGCCCTCTATCTGAATCAGAAATGTCGGTTTGAATGTATCGAGTTCCATGCACGTCTCCGGCTGTTCGCAGTTCACTGCTTACATACCGGAAGAGCCGTTGGAGTGTCGGAGTTCAGTCAAGAATGTGCATACTGACGTGGTCCATGGAAGGGATGCGAAGCACCGTGCCCGGCGTCAGTTCAAGGGGAAAGAAGATGTCGTTGTAATCACAGATGAGCCACCAGAGCTTTGACTCTCCCAGATACCTGTGGGCCAGAAGATCCAGCCGGTCACCGTCGGTCACGGTATGAAAGCGGTCATCGAATCGCGGTGATGTATCGATCGGAAAACGCATGCCAAGGGAATCTCCATCACTGTCTCGATACCGGAGACATTTTGCGTATCTGGAATCCTTGTCGATCATGAGCGCACCTCCGACCAGTTGACCGATTGATCAACGTATTCTTCGAGAGATATATCCACTTCGGCCCGCTGTGGAGCGAGATTGGTCTGGTCGAAAAGACCGAAAAAACGAGCCTTCACCTGCCTGACAATGAAGGTCACGCCCGGATAGAGATCACCGAAAATAAGAATGACCCGGTGCGGCGCGTTCTTGAGCATGCTGCCAGTGTGTTCCGGGTATTGCAGAGATCGCAGCCAGTCGACCTTCTGTTTGATCGGTCCCTTGAACAGGTCGACCTTGAAGGTGATCCGGCGTGGCTCACCGGCCACATACTGATAGCGCGGATGACTCATGCCGGGAATCTTGATGGCGGCATAGCTGGTCGATTTTTCATCGCTGATATTGTTGGGATTGTATTGGAATTCCAGTCGCTCGCCGGTGTCGGCATCGACCAGATATCCCTTTATCGGTTGTCGGTCCCAACCCATCATTCAACCTCGTGAATTTCAACGATTGTCTTGCCGATCTCTTTGGCATGGGACAGCTCCTGCTGCATCCCTTTGGAAATACCGTTTCCGGTAAACGCCCAGACTTCAGAGCAGGTTTCCATGTAAGCGAGTCCGCAGCTGATACCGGCGGAGCGTTGTTTCGGGTCGTGGTCATCGACAAAGCGCGGGTACAGCAGGTGCGGTGCGAATGGCGCGTAACCTTGGTCCATGGCCATGCGGCATAGCTTTTTGGCGACTTCAATGTTTCTTTTAATGTCCCCGGCAAAGGGGCTGCAAATAAACACTCTTTTCATCGGTTGCCTCACAGGGTTTCATAGTTTCTAATTTTTCGTTCCCGGAGATCCTTGTAGACTGCCTCGGCCACCTGACGTCCATCGATATGCGTGGCCACGGAAACCTCCATAGGTCGTTCCGAAAGAGCATCGAGCTTGTTCAACAGCGCCTCAAGAAGGCTGGCCACATCGGGACCATCCTGCTGGCCTGCAGGCGGTGACACCAACGCACTTGTTCTTGCTGCTGCCAGCTTTTCAGGGGAATGCGATTCCGGCTGCATTAGCGGAACAGCATTGACTTCCTGCAACAAACCGGTCCCGGCCGTATCCACCGAAGCCCTGACATCGGCCGGAATACTCAGTGCGGGAATCATCCCCATCGACGGGGCGATCTGCCCGGCAATGGTCACCGGCGGAACCGAGGGAGCCGCAATGGCGTCCGGGAACTGATAAGGCTTACTTACCGGAATTTTCGGTGTAATGTCGGCTGCTCCGGTTGGTCCTGCGTTTACGACCGGCATTGCGGAAGCCATAACCGGCGTGAGCATGAGCACGGCGGAGAACACCGTTGGGATGAGCTTTTTATCCAGACTCGGGATCAAAGCGAATCGACCGGCGCTTTGCTGAACGGTAGAAGGTTTGGCAGAAGCCGTCTGCAATCTGGGCACTGCTTTAGCTTCCGGTGCTGGTGAAGAGGAAAACAAGGACTTGATACCGCTCCAAGCACCACTGAGCAGTCCGGAGGCTTTCTGTTTTACCGACTGAATGACAGCGCCCACACCGGACTTGACCTGGCTCCAGAGTGCAGTTCCTTTTTCAGCTACGGCTGAAATACCGGAGCCGATGATGTTTTTCAGCCCACTGAAGGTGGACGTGAAGGTCTGTTTGACCGCCGTCGCACCGGCGGACAGCTTATTCCAGACGCCACTCCATGAATCGGGCAAAGACAATTCGGGAATGAGATTGCTCAACGCGCCTTTGATCAGACCTCCGGCTTTGGACACCATCGCTCCGGCACCGTCAACCAGTGAACCCCAGAGATTGCCCGCCGTCCGGAAAGGAGCAGCAAGCAGTCCCATCTCAGTCTGGCCAGCTGATTTGAGCCCATTCCAGACACCAGACAGTGCAGACAGAACTCCACGAGCCGCAAAGGAGAACACTTTTGCAGGCAATGCCAGTGTGGAAAGCATTCCATCGGCCAGTGTTTTAAGCAGGGCTTGACCTGATGCAGTCAGCGTCGATAGCGGCCCCTCCTTGGCATCGGAGAACGGCAGCAGGCTTCGCAGCTTACCGAGAGCACTCTTCAACATGCGGAATGGATAGGTAACCGCCGACCAGATGCCTTCACCCAGCGTGACGAGCATCTTTTTCCCGGCCTCGAAAAAGGTCATGTCGCCCGAGAAGAAGCTCCTCACCGTGGCGAACAGGTTCCGCAATGTGCTGACAAGCGGCAGGTTCATGAACACACTGACGATACGCTCACCGGCAGCTACAAAGAACCGAACCATCCCGTCAAAAACCGAGGTGATGAAGTTCCAGACCCCGCTGATGACATCGCGAGCCCACCTGAACGGAGTTGCCAGAAAATCAAAGACCGCTCCGACAATCGCTTTCAACCCATCCAGCAGGGAGACATCTCCGGTCAGTATCTGCCAGACGGAATAGATAATCTTCCCGGCGGCCACAAACGCCTGAGCAATCAGCCGGACCGGGAGCAGAAATTTGTAGATGAACTTGGTGGCATAGATCAGTGAGCCGACGATCACCTTGCCAACCCAGACGACGCTTCTCACCACAATGGCGAGTGCTTTGACAACCATCGTGATATTCCAGACAACGATGCGAAGTGCATAGGCCAGACCCTGCAGCAGAACACCGGCAACTGTTCCAACCACGGAACCAAACTTTCGCCACGCCGATCCGTCCGCTGAATTGGCAGAGACACCAAATATTTCCACCACCGAGAAGATGGCTTTGTAAAGGGTGGCATAGGCTGAAATCATTGCCTTTACGGCTGGTTCGAGAATAGCCCGGATTCGACCGAAGGCGTGTGAAAAGGCTTCCCACAGCCCAGACAGGTATTCCCGCACCCGATAATAGACCTTGAAAACGGTCACGACAAAACCGAGAAGCCCGCCCGACTTGAGTCGGCTGGCAAGCTCAGCCGACATCTGGCCGGTGGAGCCGCTCAGAGATGAGATGAGGGTCTTCACACCTTCGAAAGCCAGTTTGATCTTGTTCCACGTCCCGAGAACGATGTCCCGGATTCCTCCGAAGTTTGTCTCCCATGCCCGTTTCAGCAGATAGACTGCCAGAACCACACCGGCAATGGCGGCGGTAACCGGCAGAAAATATGTGGCGATGGCAGAGCCGACACCTGCGGCAGCTGCGCTGATGGCGACAAACCCGGCCTTGATTGCCGGAAGCATGAGCCCGACCAGTCCAACAGCCGAAGTGACTGCCCCGGCAACGAGCAGCACAGCTCCAAGAGCCATGGAAAGCGTCAAGACCACCCGAGTGACTCCGGGCATGGATTTGGCCAGTTTCTGCAAAAACAGAATGAAGCGGGAAATTCCGTTCATCACCGGGGTGACGACTGGCAGCAACGTGCGGCCCAATATCTCGGTCAGGTTGGACATCTGCTGCCGGATCAATCCAAACCGGGCTCCGATATCCTGATTCATGGCACTGGCCATCTGATTGGTTACAGCCGTTCCCGTTTTCATGGCTGCACAGACCGATTTGATATTGCCCTCCAGTGACTCCATTCCGGCGGACATCTGCAGGAGAAACTTGACCGCTTCATCGGAGCCGAAGGCTTTCTTCAGTTTCACCTGAGCGGCCGCCTGCGACATATCCGGAAACTGCTGTTTGATCTCCTGCAGGATGGGAATAACACCGTTGAGACGGCCGGTTGTATCGGTAAACGAGAGGCCAAGCTGATCACCGGCCTCGGGCGGTTTCATGATGAACGCCTTGTATAGTGTTCCGGCTTCGGAGCCCGGCATGGTGGTCTGTAACTGACCGAGGATCGCCAGCTGTTCCTGCAGAGGAATATTGCTGGCGGCAGCAACGGCACCGATGTTTTTGATCGCATCGGCCATCTGGGTGCCGTTGGTCTTGAACGAAGCTACGGTCTGGGCCATGGCTCCAGAAAATGCGGTCGCCCATTCCATGTCGGTCACGTCCGCCATGATGGGTTTGAAAATTCCATAAGCCGTGGTGATGGTCCCGACCATCTCCTGTGTGGTGGCTTTGGCTGTGAGACAGGCCATGTTGGTGAAGACACCGACCGCCTCATCGCTGAGGTTGGACAGAGCAGGCTTCACGTCGTAGGTGGCCGTGATGAAAGCCGCCTTGTTGGCTCCCGACCACTGGTTGGTGAACGATTCGGCGGCGTCCTCGATGGCACCAAGGTCCTTGACACCCAAGGAGGCCAATTCCCCGAGAGCCTTTTGAGTGGCGGCGGTAGATGCGACCAAGGCTACGGGCGCGGCCATGAGCGCAAGACCGGCACCTACCATCATGGTGCCTTTCTGGATACGATCCAGATTTCTGGTCATGCGTTCACTGGCGGCCGCGACGGTAACGTCGAGGCTTGTCATCGAGCTTTCAATGCGCTGGGCGTTTTGCGTGAACGCATCCTTCATCGATACGACAATGCCCAGTCCAAGGTCGTTATTCATCATCGCTTATCCATTTGCTCCCGTTCAAAATCAATCTGCCGCTCCAAGGCTTCCACAAACTGCTGTCGAAGCCTGAGCGGCAGTGATCGGACTTCCTGAAAACTCCAGTGGAGCCCGCCATAGGCGAGAAAGAAGCTGTCGCTTACAAGCGAACTCCTGGAAATAAAAAAGCCGGTTCGGCCTCGAGACGTGTTCTGATCCGGGTGCCGCATCCATCACAGTCGACTTCGACCGTCGTATCGATACCGGCATCCACCCGAGCCATTTCCTGCCTAAGGGCACTGCGGTCACGCATGGACATCTCAGCAAGGGATTTCTTGCTGGGTGCCTTTCCGTCAATCTCGATAAGCCGAATCATCATGGCCGAGGAAATGTTCGGTTCACGCAATGCGGCCAGCCGCTTTTCCTTATGGCCGTCAAGCAGGCCAAAGCAGACCGCTTTCTTGGAACCGGGCAGCTTGAATTCGAACTCACGTTCCTCGGTGTAAGGAGTGACTTTAAGATCCTCCAGATTGACCGTCACATAGTTAGTCATGCGACACGAGGCATTGGGGCACGTCAGTTCCAGCTCGACCTCCTCTCCGAGGGAAATCTGACGCAGCTTTACCAACGCGAAAAGGCGGTCGCCTGAGAGCAGATCGAGAATATCGTTCACCGCTGGCTTTTCATTCTCGCCAAGACGGACGGTACAGTTTCTGAGCACTTGATTGATCGCCTCTCCATTGCGGATCAGGCGTTGATTGGTCAGGAGCTCTTCTTCGGCACCGGTCATCTCCTTGAGTTCGATCTCGATGCCACTGGGTAATTCGTAGGTATACATTGCTTGACTCCTTGTTTATCAGGTCCAGTACTGGTAGCAGATGGTCAGTTTCTCGATGGTGTTTTCGGTATTGCCGCCTTCGAGCTCGTCGTATTCCAAGGTCTTGATCCATGCGCCATGCAGCGTCCAGCGTCTGGTTTCATTGCCGCTGCGGTCATAGCGCACCACATCGATGTCCTTCAGATAATCAGCAGGCAGCCCGCCGGTCACGGCATTGACATCAACCTGCTTTTTCACCCATTCCCGGGCCGCCTCGTCAGAGCCGTCCTGAAGGATTCCTTTTTCGAGGGTGATGTCCTCAAACTTCACGCGTCCGGCCACCTTCTGGTCGAACATGGAACCCGCAGGTGCAAAGGCCACTTCCTCGAATTCCGTTTTCGGCTCCTGTCCCTTGTGAAACAGGGCCACGTCAAAGCCGTTCACCTCGATGGCAAACTGCCAGTTCTGGTAAAGGCTCTTGGGCATATTTCCACTTCTCATGGTTGTATCTCCTGATTAAATGATTTCACTGAAGTCCGCGCCGGTACCGGTCAGGATGAAATTCAGTTCGATGAATTCCGCTGTCTTGGTCGGCTTGACGAACACCCGGGCAATCATTTCATTGCGATCGATAACCGCCGGAGTGTTGGTTTCCTCATCACACTGGAAGGCGTAGTCATAGAGACCGCCTTTCTCCTTGATGTCCTGCAGGAAGGGATTGATCAGACGGCCGAGCGCCCGCCATGTCTGCGGATTGTTCGGCTCGAACACCACAAAACGGGATGACTCGGAAATGGCTTCCTCCATGTACATCATCAGGCGACGGACATTGATTCGGTCCACCGCTGAAGGCTGACTCTGGAGCGTTTTCTGGCCCCAGATATTGATGCCAGTGTCCGGGAAAACAGCAATGACATTGACCCCTTCGGGATAGAGCACATCGCGTTCGCCACGGCAGGTCTTGTAGGCGACCGATATCGCGTTGAAGATGCGGCCACGGTTTATTCCGGCCGGAGCCCACCAGACATAGGTCTTCTGGTCGCTTCGGGCACAGCACCCGGCTACAGCGCCGCAGGGAGGGATGTATTTCTTGCGGGCGGTGATGGGATCGCTGATCTCCAGCCACGGATAATAGAGAGCCGCGTAAGACGAGTTGAATGCCGCGTGAGTGTAGGTTCCCTGACCCTTTCTGAAGTCAACGACCTCCAGCGGTTCAAGCATGAACGGCGTGTCGGCGATGAAGAGCAGATCCTTGCGGTTCTCCGCATAGGTAATTCCGGCATTGATAACCGGAACGGTTGTGACACCGGGTACCATGAGAAGATTCAGTGCATCGATCTCATCGAACGCATAGAGCCCCGTATGCTGGGACGGGTCGCCGATGTAATCCGAATCGGTCACACCGGTAAGGCCATTGTCGCCACCAATAAGCTGATAGGTGCCTGCAACTGGCCTGTCTTCAGCAGTTCCGGTACTCGGAGAAAGGTCGCTGACAGTGATGTAATCGGAAACCTCATTGATCATGAGCTCAACATGATTGGCCGACGCTTCATCCATGGAGAGGTCTTTGAACACCTCGACGATGTTGTCCTTGTATTTGACAACAAGATTGAAGGCGTTGGCAAGGTCCAGTGAACCGTCCTCGATCGTCACGGAAATGCGGTCGCCCCATGTTCCGGGGTTGGCCGCATTAATCTGAAGAGCAGGTGCCGGTGTCGCATTCTGATCGGCAATGGTCATGTTTGAGTGCAAAGCCGTCAGCGTGCACTTGTCGGTGATATCGGTATAGTGGGCAACGCGGCAGACATAGAGAATCGAACCGCCATTGTCGAAAAAGGCTCTGGCCGCATAAGCCAGGTATCCTTCGTTGATGTAGGAGCCGAATTTATTGACGAACTGCTCCCAGCTCGTTACCAGCACCGGTTTGTTGACCGGGCCTTTTTCGGTGATACCCACCATGGCAGCCGCCGAGGTGGAGATCTGTTTTACATAAAAACTGAAGTCGGTTTCCCGGGTGTAAATGCCGGGCGATAGATAGGCAGGCATCGTTATTTCCTCCGTTTCGTGTTTTTGGGTTCGGTGGTTTCAGCCGTCTCATCTGAAACGGAGGGCTTTTTCTCTTCCGGTTTTGAAATGCCCACCAAGCCGCGTTTTTCAGCAAGCGTGATTTCTAGTGACATATCCTTTTGCGGAATTGAGGTGCGCTCACGCGGGCCGAGATGCAATGTTCTATCTCCGGCCAGATTGAAGGTGAGCGGTTGAAATTGAAGGTTTCTGATTTCAATCACTGTTCATCTCCTTTGGGTTCATAGGTTCGTTCTTCATTCACGCTGCCGTGAAACTGGAAAGTTCGCTCCTTGATCAGATGGCCGTTCTTGATTTCGCCATCGTAAACAGGACAGTCTTCAATGCGGATGCGTCCGGAGCTTTGCTTCAGATTGGAAAGGTTGACCCGGTTCAGGCCGCCAAGCGGAGCGATCTCCGTCAGGTTGAGTTGCCCTTGAGCCGTAATGGTCAAAACGGGATTGCGCAGGACAAAGCGGGAGACCGACTCCTGAAATTCAAGGAGCTCGACCTCACGGTCCACCGTCACAATCAGGTCAAAGTCGAGATGATAAAGACGCGGAAAAGAACACTCTTCGAATGACAGAGTGTCCACGTCCATTTCAATCAGGTGGCTTTGGCTGCGGCGCAGTTTGTTTTCGCTGACTCGCGGCCCCTGCAGAATGACGCTGGGCGTGCGCTGAACTTCAAAAACATCATCAGGCGGGACCAGCACGGCATCGGAATGGATGTCGGCTTTAACCTGCCTGATCAGTGTTTCTGTAACGGTTCGTATTGTGCTCACGGTAGCCTCCGGATGTTTCTGCCAGATTACTTACCGGAAGCGCTGCGGATGTGTCGGATCAGAGAATGCCTTTCAGGGCTGCGCGATAATTTTGCTCAATCTCTTTGCGGTATTTCTGCATGACAGGATGAAGAAATGGTCTGGCCGGGATGATAATGGTCGCCCCGTTCGGGTGGTTGATGGTGGCTCCGTATTCCATGACAGCGCCGATATTCACCATGCTTTCACCGTCCTTGTTGACGGTTCCACGGAGCAGACCGACAAATGCCTTGTCTGCCATGATCTTCTGGGTGATGGAATTGATCAGAAATCCGGTGTCGATAAGCGCCTTGCTGGAGCCTTTACGTTCAATGGTGCTGTCGGCCAGCTTGGCAAAAGCTTGCCCGCCGGGAGCCTGATTGCGGATGCCGCGTTGAATCTCCCGGACAAGAAACAGGGCATTGCGGATGGTTGCCTGTTGGAGGGCCATGGCGATCCGGGGACCAAGGGTGCCATTCAGTTTGGCTTTGGCCTTGTTCCAGTCACCGGTCCGTTTAACGCCCATGGATCTTCACCAGCTTGATGGATTGGTGGGTAATGACTCCAAAAAAGTGTTCTTCTTCGAGTGTCTGTATTCTGTATGTGACTGTCTCTATCTGGAGCCTGTCTTCCGGGAGCACGTCGGTTTCCGGCAGAACGGAGACAGTGGCGTCGATTTTTCCGGCGAGGTCTTCCGGAGGTGTGTGGACTATTTCAACGGGGATCGAGCCGATTGGACTGTATTCCTGATCATCGCTTCCATACAGATTTTCACCGGGAACAATGCGCAGCACTGTGGCAGTGATGCCGGAGGATACAATCAAATCTCTGACATCCTTCACGGCCTGTTCTTTTTCCTGATCTGTCAAAAGCATCAGCAATCCTCTTCAAGGCAGATTCCCTGTTCGTAAATCACCGGAGTAAGGCCGCCGGGAGTGATGATATAGCCATCCTCGTTGACCTCGGTTCCCGGTTTCAATGCGGCGAGCCTTTTGCGGTATTCATCCAGAAGATCCACTTCGAGCTTGGCCCAATGTTCAGGCTGCTTGGATTTGTCGACCCGTTTGTCGCCACTGGAAAACGAGAATGCATTGGCGGTTGCAGAGGGCATCACCTGACAGGCATGTATCTGCCCGAGCAGCAGAAGCAGCTCCCTGAGCTCACCACTGATATCCGGCAGAATCTGCTCGCCCTCGATGGTCAGAGAAATCTCCGCATCCCGGGATAGCTTAAAAACCGCTTTCCGGACGCATCTCTCCAGTGTTGAATCCACAAAGAGAGACGCATCCGGATCGGACAGGTCGATGCGCAGGTCGGCTATGAGCTCAGGAATCGTCAACGTCAACCTCCGCAAGACGGTTCTTCAACGCATCGATCACGGTTCTGCGTTTTTCGCCTTTCATAAAGCCTTTGAGTTTGGCCGGGTCGGCTTCTTCATTGACCTTGGAAATGGCATCGGTCGCGTTGAGCTTGCTCAGATCATCATCCTGATCCTGCTTGCCCTGAGAGGAAGGCTTGTCTGCTTTCTCCTTGTCGACCTGAATCACCACTCCGGTTTGCAGGCAGTGTTTGATCTGGTCGGTCTGTTCTTCAACAGGCGCAACCTCTCCTGGAAACAGCTTAAGCCCGGCATCCGGGATAATGAGAATGCCGGGACGGACATTTTTTATCGTCAACATAATTCCTCCTTTGGCATTAAACACCAAGTTTCACTCGGGCCAGAACGTCCGGGCGGGTAATGCCCTGACCGATTTCGGACCAGACCAGCCAACCGGTTTTGAAGCGGGTCCGATGGATTCGGCTTTGAGCTTTTCACGGACCGGCATTTTGCCCACTTCTTCATCCGGAATGATCAGGATTTCATCGAGGGGCATGGATGCCGTCAGCAAAATACCTCCTGACTACGCCTTTCTGACGCAGCTCCAGTTTGGTCTGAGGATCGAGATCCCAGCCGCGCAGGTCATTGAAGCGGCGACCACGCATGACGATATACTTCACCGACAACTCGAGGTCCTCGATGATGGAGATCGCCTCGTTAAGGGCTTCCTCGGTCAGGGTGTTTCCGGTCACTTCAACGGTATTGGCAGCCGGAACTGCAGCCGACAATACAGAGATGGTTCTGCGGTCCATCTCTTTTCGAATGGCGTCCGAGGCACTGGTCTGGATATCCATCAGCGTGCCGATGTTACCGTTCTTGAGGACGGAGATGTCCACCATCGGATTGGAGTGGATGCGGTTGGTCGGAAACTCGACTTCATCCTTGCCGATCTCCTGTTCCTGCGCTTCACCGTCCTTACTGATCCAGTGGGCTTTGACGGTCGGCTTTTTCTGATAAAGCGGACGTTCACCCTTGGGCAGCGTGTGTTTGGTCAGCAGCAGCGAGGAGATTTCCTTGCGCCGGATTTCCTGTTCGATCGGAGCGGCAATTGCAGCAGCCAACGCCTGCATCCCTTCCGGAGACTCAAGAGCTTCACTCATGAGCCTTGCCATGGTCTCCATGTATTCCTGGCTGTGAATGTTCATTGGGTTGTTCTTCATGTGTACAGCTCCTGTGGTTAAATAAGCAGTTTGAATTTCAAAACGCCGCTCTGAACGGAAATGGCTTGAGCGATGACATGCTGGCGATTGCCGATATTCCCACCTTCAAGTTTCCCTGTGGCCGATACCTTCAGTTCATCCCCGGGATTGATCGTCCCTTCGAAGACATCCGTTTCGTACACACCGCCGTTGCAGTAGATGCCGGGCATTTCACCGCCTGCGTAATCCTTGATCAGGATGCCGAAAGAACGGACCTCCGGATCTGTGTTGACTGAAAACAGATCGTTTCCTGCCAGACTCACCAGATGGCCAAGCTGGCCATCACCCTGCATATAGCCGTCACCGTAAGCGAGGCCCCTGTGACATGGATTGATAAAAGACATAGCTCTTCTCCTTGTTACTTGATTTCCACGGTTTCGTTCGATTCGTTACCGACACGGTTGTTGTAGGCAGCCATGAAGCCGCTGCGCAGGCGATCCTCGAGGGAGAGCTTGCGGTCATCCACATCGTGCGGTCTCACCCCGGTGGAACTACGCATGGGTGTTTCGCTGGATGCTTTGGACTTCTGCTTTTCAGGCTCTTTTTCCGGTTCCGGCTGAGCCTTGGCATCTGCCTTGTGGCTTTTGGCCATCTTTTCATAGGCAGCCTCGGTTGCGGCAAAAGCGTCGTCCGACAGTTCCGCCAGACGATTGAGTTCTGTGTCGCGGTCCTCGCCGAAATCCATGCCTTGCTTTTCGAGCTTTGAGATCAGTTTGTGAGCGCGGGCTTTCGAAGCGGCAGCCTTTTGTTCGGCCTCCAGCTCCTGAATGCGTTTCTGAAGTTCAGCCACCTGAGCTTTTAGCTGGCGGTTTTCTTTTTCCAGCTCGCCTCCGGGAGCCGGATTGTCTTCCTGCCGTTCCTGTTTTTTCTTAGCGGCGTCGGCGGACGACTCATCTGGTTTCTTGGTTTTTTCGTCCATAGTTGGATCTCCTTTGGGTTGGTGTGGGGCAGATGGTTCCTGAACCGACGCCACCTGCAGAATGCGGGCATTTTTATCTGCCCCTTTGCGGTCCAGCAGGCCCAGGCCCGTAAAAGTCACGCTGTGAAGAATCTCGAAGACGGGTTTCCCATCGAGTTCACGGCCCCTAAATTTTCTAAGGTGAGTGCAGTAATCGGCTTTGCTCTTGAAACGCTTGTGACAGACGGAGCATTCACCTTCTTCATAATCACACTCCATCGATACCTGCGTGATGATGCCTCGCTTCATGAGCTTGTAGGCCAGCTGGGCATTGGGCGTTTCTCCGGTATAGAGCTCACCCACGCACTCGACCCGACCGCCGATTTCATCTTCCAGATAATCAGCCGCCACAATCCCGCCGACGATGTCGCCAAACTCCTGCGAGTGCTGAAGATCGACTTTCTTGTTAATGGCGGTCATGTGCCTTGCGGCCAGCTCTTCAGCGGTGAAATGGTCACCATTCCGATTGGTGCAGGTTCTGCAGAGGATGAAGGTAAACTGGGGATCGCCCGGCAGACCTCCGCTCATCGCTTCGGCGTTCAGTCCCGCATTCTCATCGAGACAGAGCTCCACCGGGATGGAAGTATGGATATTGGCTGCGGCAGCCATCAGAACAGGCTTTGCCGCCTGATCGGTATCTGCATTGGACTGGTTTCCTTTCAGACAAACGAAAAGGCGCTCCTTGGCGCTGGAAGCCTCGCCATGCTTGGAGGTGATCGAATACTTATGGTCCTTGGTCTTCATCCGGCTCTGACGCCCCAGACCGCCGATGATCTTTTTCATCTGCTGTTCGTTCGGATAGGCGTGGTCGCGGTATGAAATAAGCCAGTGCGGGATATGGGTGGCGTTACCGAGAAACTCCTGAAAGAAGTCGGAGGCGTTGCCCTTGGTGACTGTCACATGGCTGGTTTCATAGTTTTTGACCTTGGTATCCGCCTTGATGGTAAGGCCGTCCCAATAGGTCATCAGCCCTTCGACAAAGTGATAGGCTTTCTCGTAATTGGTGGTCGAAAACTCGGTGGCATACGGCGGATCAAAGTAAGCGAGGTCAGCCTTCACCTTGGGAAGGATCTCGTTAACATCCCCGCGATAGGCTTTGTTCTCCTTGCCGTTATCGAGTATCAGGGCGTTGATCCGCTCGATATTCGCTTTCAGGCGTTTTTTGAATTCATCAGGTGTGTCCTGACGCTTGCCGTAATCGGTGGAAGACGAGAAGTGGCCGAAGCCGCCTTTGCCGCTCATGCAGGTTTTGCCGAGAGCAAAAGCGCGATGTCCTTTTTGTATCCGGACAGATCGTCGCAATTGGCTCTCAACGAATCGATGAGTGCGTGGACACCTTTGGCAAAGAAGATCCCTTTGAAATTGTCCTGAACAAAGGTTTTGGCTTTGGGGTTGTCCGCCAGCAGCTTTTCGATCTCCGCTTCGGACAGTCTCGTCGAGCTGTTTTCGATAATGGCTTTGACTGCGTGGTGACTGTAACGAAGACGGTCATTGGCAAAAACTCGCAGCCCTTTGGATTTGTACATGTAAGCAACAACGGCCGAGCCGGAAAAGGCATCCAGAACGGAGGAAACTCCGTCCGGGGTGTTACGCCAGATCCAGTCGACCAGTTTCTGTTTGCTGCCGATGTAATTGGTGATGTACTTGGGGCGTTTCTCCGGGGGCTGCTCTTCAGGAGCCTTCTGTTCAGCTGCATCGGTCCCGAGCTCGTCGGGATCGATAGCGAGCGCCGCATCTGCCTCAAGGAGGAACGCCAGCCTTTCCAGGTCAGTGGCAAACATTTCCATCAAATTCTCCGGTTCAATCACTGTTATTTGCCCCGATCGCACCGGGCGAGCAGGAGGTTTCAGCGATTACTTACCGGAAGGCTTTGAAATGTGTCGGAAAGGCGTCTCAAATGTTTTTCAGTTTGATATCACTCAACACAGGAAGGTTGGTGCATCTGCAAAATGGGTGTGCTGGTTGACCCGGAAATTTATCCATTGGAAAGGTTTTACCATTGAGAGGCCCGCATACCGGACAGGTTCGCTCGTCACCCATGGTCATCCACTCCAGCTTCTCAATTCCGACATGCTGGTGGAACTTGAGTCTCCCCATGTTGTGCGCACGCAATACCTCTGTCCGAGCGATCATTTCCATACGGTACTGCGCCTTGCTGAAGACTTTTGTTCCGGCCTGTTTGAAGGAGTCTTTGTAGATGACAACCCGTCCGAGGTCCCGGACAATTTCATCCGTACCTTTTCCTTCTATGATGCCCTGCATGATGACGCGCTTTATGCCATCGGCCAGTTCCCGGTTCACATCCCCAGTCAGAGTCAGATTGTACTGCGTCATGAAGTCGAGGGCATTGGTATCGACGATGGAGAACACTTTGGTGGCCAACTTATCAATGCTATCAAGCTTGAGGTCGGCATAGAAAGACAGTGATGCGGATGTCAGCTCGGTAATACCCTGAGCGATGCCGCCCTTGAAAGCATCCTTGGTGCTTTTGCGGAAAATAAGCGTCTGGTTCTTCTTCAACTGGCTCAGTATATCGTCCAGCTCTCCCTGTAGCTTTTCCAGACCTTTCAAAGCAGCCAGTTTGTTGTCCGGCAGCGACCCCAGACTGCGGTATTTCAAAATGGCTTGAGCCACTTCTTGTTCAGCCTTGTTGAGGGACTGAGTCAGTTGGGCGGTAATGGAATCGTTGTATCGGTTGCGGGATTTTAGGCTCTTGAGTATTGCCGCCTGAATACGTTCTTTAAGGTTGGAAGGCATGGTCAGGATTCCCAGCGGTCAATGAATCTGCAGGCCGGGGAATCGAAGGTGCGCTCGGTGTTGTGTACCCGGCAGCGATTGGAATCGGGGTTGAAATGGCTGCACTCATCACACAGGGAAGTTGCCGCCGTTGCTTCCAGCTCCTCTGTATAGTGATTGTGGGCTTCGGTATCGAGATCATTGCCGTCAGCAGGAATGCCCAGCATCTTTCTGGCGCTGGGCACACTCATGATTCCAGACACCACCATATCAACGACCGGTTTTACCTGCTTTTCATCCATCAGGTCGATGTTCTTGCGCTCGGTCTCGCGGTTGGCAGCCTCGATATCCGGGTTTAGATCCATCTTGAGCTGTAGGCTGGAACGGCTGATCAGTTTACGATCATAAAGCTCGATGAGCAGTTTCTTGAAGTCGACGGCATCGCTTGGGTCGAGGTCGTTGAAGATGAATTGCAGGGACTTGTCGGTGTGGCCTTTCAGTTCCATCCAGTCATCGAATACCCAGTCGAGTAGTTTGCGGGCGGCCTGTTTGATCTCCCGGATCATGACCATCATTTTCTGCATGCTCACAGAGGCCGTGGCAAAGTTGGGACCGTCACCGGTCACCAAGGAATGGGAAAGGCCCAGTGCCACCACAATGTCTTCTTTGACCTCCTTGACCTTGTCCTCGACGTTGAGCACCTGGCCATCGGTGCCGTGAGTCTCCACATTCACATAGAACGGGACCACAAGGCCGCTCTTCATATCCATCTTGTTGACCATGTCGCGGACCTGTTCCAGCATCCGCTGGTCGGGCATCACCATCTTCTGGCCAAACGCACCGCCCACTTTGAGCAAACGGAACGGCGTGGCCCAGCACTTGGCAATGGCCTGCTCGGCGCGACGGTAGTCACGCAGCAGTTCAATGGCCTGAAACGCGGGAAGAACCAGTGAGTTGCCTCGTGGTGAAAAGCCCGGGGCATCCCATTTTAAGTGGATGACCTGATCCACCGGAAGGTTGATGGGGTCGCTTGCAGATCCTGAATCTTCTGCATATTGCTTGGCTTCGATGAGATCGCCTTGGGCATACTTCACCTTGACGGATACCGGATTGACGCATACCACTTCCTCGATATCCTGACCGGAAGTTGCGTATCGTTTGAAGCCAACCGCGTCGCCTTTGACCAACATCTGAAGGATCATGTCCTTTATAAACTCCGAGACATTGAGTCGCCATGCAGCGTTGACCGCATCATCTTTCAGCGTCTCGTCATCGCTGGTGATTTTGATTTCATCACCGACCGCAAAGGTGCGCCATGAATTGACGCAGTTCTTTACCAGCGGCTCTTCGACATAGTATTCCCAAGCCTTTCTGGCTCGCTCTTCCCATGTGCACGGAACCGCGTCAGATGCGTTTACCTTGCTAAAGGCAGAAGCGTCGAGAGCTGCAGCTGCGGCCATGGGCACATTGGCGTATCCATTAGATTCGTTGTCAGGCTGCTCGGTATCTGGCTGGGCGTTTGTATCCACGTAATCCTCTCGGGTTGTTTCCGGTTTAACGGCCGCACATCTCCCCGCTGTGGGGCGATGGCGGCAACACTGGGGTTGCTTACCGGAGGGAGAGGAAAAACGTCGGAACGGCGGGTTAAATAAAGACCGGCTCTGTCAGAACAGGTTTGAGCCAAACGGTCTCTTCACTGGCAAGGTCGAGGTTGCCTTGCTCCCGAATGAGCATGGCGCAGCGGACCGCGTCGATGATGTGGTCGTTACCTTTGGAATAGATAATCTTGCCGTCCCGCAGGGTGTAGGTCTGGGTGGTGAACTGGTCTTCAATCTCCAGATCGTCTGAGGGAAAGATGATCTGTTTGCGCTGGAGGGCACCGTTGATCAGGCTGGTCATCAGTTCCTTTGTCCGCTTTTTGATTTCTTTGCCGTCGCGGATTGTGAGCCGGGTCATGCCGCCGAAGTCAAAACCTTTGAGTCGGCCTTCAAGCTCCAGTTCTTTGTATTTGTCGAGAGTCAGCAGTTCCTGCACGACGGCCAGACCATTCCCGCCATTGTCCACGCCGATTCCCGCCGGAGTGAAATAGCGTTCGAGCAGTGCGATGGTCTGGGCGATGTGCGGATACGATACATGCTCCATGTGAATGCGCAGCACCAGTTTCAGGATGCTTCGATCACCCACCTCGGCTTCCTGAAAGATAACCAGCTCGGTCGGGTCATTGGTATATCCAAGGTCTCCGCCAATCCAGAACAGTCCGGTTCGGGGCGTGAGGTTGAGCAACAGTTCAAGCCGATCATAGGCGGCTTCTTCCGTTTCACAATCACGCAGCTCGGCATCGGCAATGGTGACCTTCTGATACTCCAGCAATTCCTGTCGGCAGAGATTGAACTGCTCCACGTTGAATGTTCCATAGGATGGTTTCCCGTGTTCCCCGGCGACCTCATGCTGCCAGCCTGATGTGTCTTTGCCGCCATAGAACTCCAGCAATTCCAATTCACGTTCGGCGCTCCAGAATGGATTGAGCCAAGAGGCCCAGCGGAACACCTTGAACTGTTCGGACATGGTCAGTCGATAATAAGTCGTGTTTCGCAGGCCGTTGGGCGTGGAATAGATTTTCAGACGGCCGCCTGTTTTCAGGCATTGCCTGAGCGCCTTCCATGCACGTTCGGAAAGCCATGCGCCTTCATCCACCCAGATCCGGCCCACATGAAGCGAGCGGAACGCATCGCCATAGGCACCGGCCGGTCGGAAATAAAGAACCGATCCGTTGGTAAACTCCAAACGGAAATACGGCTTCCGGTGAATCTTCGGCTTGCCGTATTTCGAGAGTGCGATGCTGTTCATCAAGTCTTCATTATGATCCAGCTGGTACTCGATTTCTTCGATGACCGTGTCGAGATGTCCCTGATGAGGAGCGGCAATCAATCCCTGTCCGCCGCGAGTCGTGAAGGCATAGTGCAGTGCATCCGTCGCAAGCACGATCGACTTGCCAACGTCACGGCCATCGAGGTGGATGATGTTTTTGTGGGAACAGCGGAGGTCTTCCTTCTGATGGTCCCAATACGAGCGTGCCGAACCGTCCCGGTTGTAGAGATATGCTTGTCCCCACAAGACCGGGTCACGGAGTGTTTCGGCCAGCCTGCGCTCCTTATCAGAGACACCCATCAATTCATTCCTTTGCGGATGGCAATTCCAAGAACCGATGAGATCAGCTCTGTGAGGATCTGCTGAACCGCCAATGTGTTCGTCCTGTTACTGACAGCTTCCTCGATATCCAGAATGGCCTGATCGAGTTCCTGCCATTCCACGTATTTCTGCCGGGCGGCTTCCATACGTTCGAATGCGTCGTCTATGCGCCCGGCCGCCAGCTCGGAGCCGATATCCACCAGCGCCTGACCGGCCTCCCGGATCGCATCGCTGTTTTGTTCGAGTATTTGTTTCATTGTTCACTGTCCTCCGGGTTTGTGTTCGCCCAGCTATCCAGTGAATCAATGGCTGTCTGCAGACGCAGGCCGATTCCGACCAGACGTTCCGCATCGGGGTGGTTGGATTCAACCAACGCCTTGTTTGCCTCCCGGACATATTCCGGCGTGTAGCGGTTCAGGGTGGATGTTGCCGACTGAATCTGCTCAGGCGGCCTGTACGTGGCGCAGCCAGCAACCATACCGGCCAGCGTCAATGGGATTACCCATTCGAGTGCTTTCTTTAACATCTTGCGCTCCTTTGTTTTAGGGTTGTTGAATTAATGCAGAAACAACAGCGACGACGCCAGAACGGCCTACAAAAAGCGCCAGGACAACATTGCCGAGTACATCCAGCGGATTCAGAAGAAGCTGACCGCAGATGCCGGGCAATCGAATATCAACTGGGCTCACGTCGGGTCGCTCGGTCATGTCGAAGAGCTGCTCCAGCAGATCGATGAGTTTCTGGGTTAAGCCACCGGCTTCACAAACAAAGGAGTCAATGCCATGACAGAGATGACCATTCATGAAACCACAGCCGCCTTCATCAACCATCTTCGGGAGAACGGCAAAAAAGAGCGGACGCTCTACACCTATCGGAAGGACCTCGATCTCATCGAGGGCTACTTCGGCAAAGACAAAAAACTTCAGGAGCTGCGTATCACGCAGGTTGGAAAGTTCCTCAAAAGCGATGCGCTGCTGAAGCTCGGAAACGGCAATGCCCGGGCCGAAAGGACCGTTGCCAAGACTATCCGCGTGTTCCGGATGATGCTGGTCTGGGCCAAGGGTTCTGGATTTATCGATGAGCTGCCGCTGCCCAAGAGCACCCCAATGGGACACAGCAAGCAGACGGAGGTGACCGATGCCGAACAGCAGTGATCGACTGGAAGCGGCCATAGAGCGGTTCTGTGCCCACCTGTCGGCCGAAAACAAAGCGGCCGGGACCGTGACCGCATACCGTCGTGATCTGCGACTGGTGGCCTGTGTGGCCGAATCCTTCCAGCCCGGGCTCTTCTGCCAAGACGTTACACCCGGCCTGCTTGACCGGGCTTTATCTTCGCCAGAGCTTTTAACCACAGACTCGGGACCAAGGTCACCGGCATCGGTGCATCGGTTGAAAGCGGCGGTTCGTTCCTTCTTCACATGGACAAGCGATTCGGGGCTTACATCTGAAAACCCGGCCCGGGCGGTTCGCATGAAAAGGCTGGCGCAGAAGCCGCCGGTGTTTCTTACGACTTCAGAAAAGAAGGCGCTGCTGAAAGAGGTGAAAGGCCGAACGGGTTTTGCCGGAATGCGGGATCGGGTCATGATCGAAGTCCTGCTCGGCACCGGCATCCGTATCGGTGAGCTCGAGGCGCTGGACACGGACGATATCGATCTCGATGCAAAGCACCTGAGAGTCAGAGCCAAAGGGAATGTGGTGCAGGTCAAGTTCATAAAAACCGACCTCCGCATCCTGCTGAAAAGATATTTGAAAGAACGATCCCGGCAAAGCACAGCGCCATGTAGCGCACTGTTTCTGTCCAATAGAGGAACACGTCTTTGCCAGAGGCAGATAGCCAACCGGATAGCCTTGTGGCTAAGGAAGGCCGGAATTGAAAAGAACCTGACTCCGCATGGGCTAAGGCATACGTTTGCAACCCACCTTTACGGAGCCACCGGTGACCTGCTTGTCGTGCAGAGGGCGCTGGGGCACCGGGACATTTCAACGACCCAGATTTACACCCACCTTGTCGATGGTCAGCTCGAGGATGCGCTCGAACGACTTTGATCGCATCCTTGATCTGAACATTCGGAGCGGCTCCTGCTGCTCCTTTCTCGTTCCCGGGCCGCATATTCAAATTGCAGCATATGCCGTTATGCGCGAACAAGGCCATACAGGCCACTTTGGGATTTATGGTGTTATGTGCGCATAAGCCAATAAAGTTGATTTTCTTGTGTATGGTCTTATGCGCACAGGATTGGAGGGAACCGATGCTGAAGCGATGGTTCGCATCTTCGATTCGAGAAATTTTATTTAACTGAAATTTCCGGGAACACGTCTTATCTGAAATTCCTGTCATCGTGAGCCTCCATAACTGCCTAATCCTTCGCGCTCTTTCTTTTCGATGCTCTGGTGTTATCTGAACTTTTTTTCGGCTTTTTGCGCTCCGCATCCTGCTCTGCGCCCTTCGGGCTCCCTTTGGTCGCTCTCTCCGCACGTCCTGTGCTCCGAGTCACGGAAGCGGTCTTCTGGGCGGCGGCTTCACTCACTTTTTCAAGAAGAGCGGAGGCCCATTCGGCCGGAGAGGTCTGCGGACCTTTCGGTTCCTCACCCTCGCGGGCAATCTTGGTGGTCTTGAGATCCTTCATGTGGCAGCGGATCATCCGGTCGAGACTCTCGGCTGCCTGTGTGTTTCCCTCGATCTGAGCGCGGACCAGCTTCACCGAGTAGATGCCCACCAGCTCGACCTGCAGGAAGTCGCTGGATTTGTTGAACTGAAAATCCTCGTGGAGCTTTTCTATGATGCTGTCGAACATGACCTTTTCTTCCGGAGTCAGGCAGCGGTCGGCAAAGATGCCATGCTTGAGCGTCCGAAGGTTTCCTTCTTTATCTCCAGCCTTGCTCTTTGCTTCTTCATGATCTGTTGGCCCCTGATTACGGTGCCAACGATCCAGATTCTGTTCTTCTTTTTTTGTCACGCCCAAGGCTTGTCTCCGGTTTATCAATTTTGTTTCCAAAAGTCGGGGTTCGGGGCGGAAGGCAGATTTAGCCCGTTTTCCCGCACCTCAAGCCTTACATACCGGAAGAGTCCTCAACCTGTCGGGCATCGGTTTCTTTTCTGTGGTCCGCAAGGATCTGATTGACCCGGCGACGTGTGATACCGGCGAGGCTGGCAATTTCATCAGTTTCGATTCCCTGACTTTTCAGGGCGATAACCAGCTGTCTGCGCTCCTTGTAAAAACTGCCCGGCGCTGGAATCCAAAGAATGCCGGAATGATACTTCTGTACCTCCTTGAGCAGCTCTCTCGGGAGGATGTGTTCGGCATTGGCGTATTTTTTAATGCTCATGGTTACTCTCCACTTTCTTCAACCAAGGCTGCGGAACATCCGGGTTGTGAAACCTGAGCGTGCTGGGACGCGGCGTATCCGGGCTGTGGATGATTTCGATATATCTTTCCGTCACGGCACCGATCTTCCGGTCACCGCCGACAAAGCAGACCAACCCGTAATCCTGACCGCAGGGGAAGCGGTATCGTCCCTGATTCTGGTATAACCTGGCCTCAGACCATTTCCGGGACATGGCTTCCTCCTTGATGGCATCAACCTTGGCCAATGCGTCGGAGCTGACTTGCTCTATACAATTCCAAGCTTCGTTTGGCGGATAAATCCAGTTGTTCTTGGGAGGTTCTGCAGGTTTCTCAGGTTTTGCCGGGATATGGCGGGGAGCTTGGTAATTTTGTGGGCTGAGCTGGCGGGATGCCTCCTGTAGAGAGTCCTTGCCGAATTTCTGGACCGCGTATTCCTGAAGCGGGTTGAACCTGCTTTTCAGGCTTTCCCATGTCGTTTCAGGAAGCTTACCGGCTTTGAAAGCGGACTGGGCTGCCAGCATGCGGGACCGGAGCCATGCGAAATACTCCGGTTCGAGACGTCGATAGATTTTGCCGTTGTATTCAGCATCGCTGGCGGACGTAACTGCCCACTCGAATTGTGCGGTGTCCAGATCGGTGGATACAAAAAGCTCGGGCTCCGGTGTGCAGGTGTCGTTTTCAGTTGGCTGCGGAGCTTGTTCGGAAGGCTCACACTCAGGGGAATCGAGATGCGTGAGCATGGTTTGTAAAAGGCTCATGGGTGACCTCCGGAAGTTCGGGTTTATTTTTCTTCCCGTTACTTACCGGAGCCGGAGCCTGAGTGTCGGATGGTAGAAAACGTAGAAAGGGGTTTCTACGCCCAGAGACCTTTCTACACCCCCTTTCTACATCTCTTAACAGTTGTAATAGCAGTTAGTTATAGATATTTTTGTGGAAAGTGTAGAAAGGTATAGAAATATTACTCACGCATAGCCCGTTTTTTTCACACATGCCTTCATCCCATGATTTAAAAAAATTGAATAGTAAGGGGGAGTAACCTCTGAAATCTTTCTACACTTTCTACGCTTGCCGCGTAACGCCATAAATAACAGTAACTTGCGCTGTAGAAAGGTGCTCTCTGGACATTCTACATTGTAGAAAGGTCTTTCTACACCGGCTGCCTTTGTAATGATTTTTGCAGACAGATGCCGGTTTCTAATCTTTTTTGCAGCGTGATAACTGTTTTACCAGCCAACCCTCGATTTATAATCGTTTTACCAGCGGAATAACAGTTTTGCCAAAATCGGCCGGGCATATAAACAAAAAGCCCGCAGATGTGAATCCACGGGCTTCAATGAGATATGATTGTTTGAAAATCAGCGTTTTTTGTTGGACTGAGACAAAATGGAGCCTGCCAGTGATTTTGTCGTATCGTTGTATTTTGAGCTCTGCAGAACTTTTGATGCGACATCTTCCATCTCCGCACCCGTCTGATGCTTGGACTTTGATTGTGACAGTGCAGATCCAGCCAAGGACTTTTGGATCTGGGAGGCATTCTGGTCTTTGAGAATATCAGAAGCCATTGAAGCGATTTGTTTTGATGTTTGTTTCTTGTTATTTGCCATTTGAATATCTCCTCATGTTATTGATCACTTTGAGATTCCAGTATGTTTTCAACCAGTTTATAGACGGTCGTTCCTGTAATTCGCGGCCAGTCACCGTAAGGCGGGTTGTCCCGTTGTCTGGCCCTCCTGATGGCATCTGCAATCATCGTGTCCGATATTTTCCTGACATCGATACCTTTGTCGTAACCGGGAAGATGGCGCTCCAGTTTTTGTGAACATATCTAGGAACTGTTGACGCCGCCGCCATCCTCGAAATGCAGAAGAAGCCAGAATTCAAACTTCGGATTACTGAGTGCAAACCCATAGTTATCCGCTTGCTGGGACCATTGATGCAGCTGGGACAGTTGTTCGTCAGTCCATTGGTCTTTGTCGACCACCAGCCATGCTTCATCCGACTTTTTCAATCCTTCCTTTTTCAGGTGCTTTTCCATTCTGGCAAGCACCTGAGGCGGCGAACTGTCGTGTTTACCCTTTAGACAATTCACCCGAATGACGGAATTTTGATCGTTGAATACAGCAAAGTACTGCGGCTCTGTTTTAATGCCTTCAACAGCCAGTATGAACATCTTCCGATAACGGCGTTCACCCAGCGGACGACTGAATTTTCTTCTTTTGGGAGGCATCAGTCATCCTCCTTTCGATTCATCAGAGCATTACTTAAAAGAATTCTGGGCACGCCTCCCAACCTTCCTTGGAGATAGCTTTTACGGATATCCTTGTCATACCGGACATCTTTATAGTCGCTGAATGAAAGAAGCTCGGAGCTGCCTTTTCGGTTCCTTTCAGCCACCCACATTTCATCCCGCCGGAAAAGCCCTTGATCCATCAGAAGAACATCGTGGGTGGTTATTAGCAGCTGCGCCCGGCTGTCAGTGCTGCAGTTTGCCAGATATGCTTCGATGAGTTGCCGTGTCAGCAGGGAATGAAGGCTTCGGTCAACCTCATCGATGACATACACTTTTTTGGAACTGGTGGCCGAGACTTCAAGAAAAGCCGGTAGCAGATCAATTACTCTTTGCGAGCCGTCCGATTCCTGGCGGATGTCAAATTTGGCTTCGGTTCCGTCGTTTCTTGTATGAAATGTAACCAACTTTTTGGCAACCAGCTCACCAGCTTTCCTTGTAATGATAAACCGCTCGTTTGTCGGTGAAGCAAGAAAGCGGATGGTCATGCCTTCCTTGACGTCTTCCTGTAGCTTGCTTTTGAAGCTTTCCGGAAATGGAATGTTTTCGAAGGGAATTTCCTCTCCGCCGAGATGGGAAATACCGGTGTCCAGCTGTGGCAGCATCTCATTCATGGTGCTGTACAGAGGATGGCCTTCATCAAGAAAATGTTCAAAAGGTTCAAATCTAGAGTCTGGCGCGATCAGCTCCAGCGTGTCCTTGAACCAGTCATAAACAGGTCGGAAAATATCAACCTTCTGAGACACCGAATTTGTCAGAAACAACTGATTGTCACGCGTTCCTTTAAACGCAAAATGCAGGAACTGATCCTTGTCGAGGCTTGGGTCGAAATTCGGTGCGTCTCCCTGCCGGTCATATAAAACCTTTTCGCTGGTGCTTGTGATTTGAACCAGTTTTTCCTCTACAACCGCCTTTATGGTGACAGCAAAACTGAATTCATAGATGATTTCATCGATCAGCAATTCCAGCCTGAAGCGGGAAGGCTTCTCGATACTGGCGCTGTCCAGTCGGTATGGTTCAACGGGGATAAGGCTATCAGGACCGCTGCCTCTTAAAACCAGCCCTTTGACAAAGCTCAACGCCTTGAAAAAATTGGTCTTCCCGGATGCGTTACCTCCGTAGATCGCAGCAACCGGCAAAATTCTTGTCTGATATTTGGCAACCTTGGGAACTCGGTCTCCATGCTGCCTTTCTCTGCTGGCAACCATGGAAAAGGAGACCGAGTCACGAAAGGACATCCAGTTTTCAATTGAAAAACTTATTATCATCTTACAGTCTCCTTGTGAGAAATTAGCTCATTAAACACTATTCAATATACTGGTGTGATCTGTAATTGTCAAACCTAATGAGATATTTTCTCGTTATTCAAGGCTTTACTGATTGGATGCTGTAGAGTTTGGTTCCGTAACGTTTCTGGCTGATGACAACATCGAATCCTGCCTCGCGGATGGTTTCAAGGTCGTTGGCAAAGCGCTGGGCAAACTGCCTCGGCGAATCCATTTCAAAGCGCAGGCCGAAATCTCTGGCCACGCGTTTGAGTGCCACAAACAGTTCCCGGGACAATACCTCCTTGAGACAGCCATCTTCTTCAGGCTGCACCTGATAGCGGGCTGCAAACTCCTGAATGTGGTCAACCCTGCGATCGTTGTACATGTCTTTCCGGTCGGCCTCCACGGCGGTTCGCCATGCCTTGAACAAGGTAGCAAGCGCGGTCGCCGTATGATTCGATTCCCGGGCGGTTTCACGACTGGTCTGGTTGATGGTCTGGATCTGCTGCTTGAACGCCGGTGCCAGAGTCGACATTCCCTGTTCGATCTAATCCTGAGACGATCCGGCCAGCAGCATCAGATACATCAGGCTGAGATATTCATTGCAGCGCCGTTTGTCATGGTTGCCAAGGGCCTCGTGCAGCAGCTTCATTGCCTGTGTCCGCATCCCGTCTTTCATCATGGCCAGCACCTCGCTGGTCCGTTTCATCAGGGCGGAAATGATCAGGTCCCGGTTGCGCTGCAGGGCGGAAATCACCTCCGACTCAATGAAACAGTCGTTCCCCTGATTGCCGATATCGAAATTGATTACAAAGCTGCGGGACTGGATTTCGGACAGCTCCCCGCACAACGGCTCAATGCCGGTGGTGTTCAGCAGGCATTTGGTCCGTTCGGTCACCGTCTCACTGTCGGTGCCGCTCTTGCGTTTCTCTTTGGCAATACCGGTGATACTGGTCAGCATGAAAGTAGTCAGATCCTCGGTCATCTGTTTGACCTCGATATTGTCGAGGACGATAAGCGGATTCTGGGAACCGTCGGTGTAGTTGGCCGCATCAGTGGCTTTCTTGTGTTGGGGCTCACCGTAAAGCAGTGCCGAAATCAGCTTGCTGGCCGTGGTCTTAGCCGAACCGGCCGATCCTTCAAAACGGGTCATGGGCCGGGTTCCGGAAAAATCGATCAGCAGAAAACAGGTCAGCCAGGACAGAATCAGAAAACGGTCTCCTTGCGAGCAGGTCATATTGTTGATCAAAAGGTCTACCAGCAGCTTGTCGGCTTCCTCCGGAGAGGCATCCTTCAGAAACTTCAACGGGTTCATCTTGCGGGAGCCGTCGAGAATGATTCCGTCGGCGTTTCCACCGTTCTTCAGAATCTCGATGCCATCGGGTGTGATCCGGGCTATCTCATGATCCTGATTGTTCAGGTTGAAATAGACCGTGAAATTGGAATTGTCCGAATGGAGCCACGAGAAATGATCGCGCACCTGACCTCGAATCATCGCGAGACTGGGCAATACATCGAAAAAGGTACGACCGCCGTTGGATGTCGGAACCATACCGGTGTGTTTGTAGAGCATGGCCGCGTACTGTCTCTTGCGCCCACGGTCGGGCGAATCCATCCAGTAGATGGAGTTGTCGAAATACATAAACGGCTCACCGGTCTGGGTGTGAAAGAACTGGGCTCCGTTGGCGGTAAACCAGTCATAGGCCGCTTCGGCTGCTGCAGTGTAATCCGGAGCACCGTTTTCCAGCTCCGTATCGATCAGCACCTCATCGACCCGGGCGCGACAGGAACCGGGCGGTGATCCGCTCAGGCGTTTGGCTTTCTTCTTTTCTTTCTTGGCATTGTCCCGTCGGTTCTGCTGAACAGAGCGTACCTCTTCCTTGAGGGTCGCCATTGGAACCGCTTTACCCAGCCGTTCCTGAACCAGTTTCAGCAGACGGCTTTGCTCCAGCGGTGAATGAGCCGAAATTTCGGCCAGAACCGACTCGAGCTGGCGGTTTCTCTCTTCCTCCGGGGCATCCTCGGGCAGACTTTGAATGCCGAACTCCACCGGCGTACAGGCCGCAGAAAGCAGCCCCTCAAATTCAGCCTTACCATTGCCGGATGCAAAGAAATCGTTCACATCGATCTTGGCGTTGGCCAGCAAGGTTTCAGCCTCCCGGATATCCTCGGCAGAATGGCCTTCGAGTAATTTGGCCAATTCCCGGGGACCGACGGCTGCCGTCAGGTTGTACCGCTCCTGCAGTTCCTGACGCGCCTGCTGCTGGGGCTTATTCAGAGGGATGGTAACCAGCTTCGTATCAATCTTGTGTTCGGCCAGCGTGCGAGCAGTCTGCAAGGCTCCCTTGAGCCCGGCCTCCGATATTTCATTGTCCTGACAGATATAGACGGTCTTGAGCCCGCGCATCTTCGGGACCAGACGTTCCCAGTCTGCGGCTCTGATTCTTATCGTCACAGGAGAGAGCGCGGGAAATCCCTGCTGCATCAGAGCGATGCAATCTGTCACGCCTTCGGTAATGATGATGTGATCGGGCTTGCCCAGCAGGCAGTCCTCATTGAACAGCACCGCATTGTTGATGAAGCGGGCAACATAAGGACGCTGGTGTTCGTCGTGAACCGGAAGCTTCTTGTACTTTCCCTGTTCCCAGTTCACGTCCGGTGTCCACGGTGTCTTGCGGCCGATCATGAACACGACACGGCCACGGCTCCAGTATGGAAAGATGATGCGTTTCTCAAAAAACGGATTCAATCCATCCTGACTGGTCGGGCGAAAGGCACCTGTAGCGGAAAGTTCCCGTTTGCTGAAGCCATGTTCGTCTGAACGCAGAGCTGAAATGACACCTGATTCATTGTCGGCAAAGCCGATCAGCAGGTCGTCGATGGTCTCATCACTGATGGCGTACTTTTCCTTCAGCCAGGTCAGCGCTTCCTGATTTTCCTTGAGCCGCTGGTGATAGTAGCGGGCCAGTTCGGTCAGGGCATCTTTTACCCGGATCTCGAACGATCGATCATTTTCCGTCTGCTCCAAGCGTTCCTGCGTGAGCCCATAACGCGACAACGGCGGCATCCCGGCTTTTCCAGCAAGGAAATCACGGGCCTGCCGATGGCTATCGGGCATGGGACCGGATTGACCGGCCGTAACCGTTCCCGATTGAATAAACTCGACGAGCTGGAGGATATCTCCGCCCACACCGCAACCGAAACAATACCAGCCCTGTTTGTCGAGCATCACATGAAGCGAGCGACGGGACTGGCTCTGATGGTGCGGACAATCGCACTGGAGACGCTGCCGGGATTCCTGTGTGATCCTTCCTGCCAGAAGATCCCTTGCCACATCTCCGATATCGAGCTCGGTTATCAGACGGTAGTATTCTCTGACATTATCTGAACCGCCCATGCTCATAATGCCCCCGCACAAGCTGACTGCTCTTCAGAGCAATTCACATTGTTCAACAGAATGGATAGAAAGGTCTTACGGTCATCCACCTGACATTTCTTTGCGCAATTGCGGATGCCCCAGCGGTCACCCAGCACAATCGCAGTCTTGCGGGCACGGGTCACGCCGGTGTACAGCAGATTGCGATGGTGCATAAAGGAATGAGCCTTATGAACAACCACCACAGCACACGGAAATTCCGATCCCTGGGTTTTATGAATGGTCAAAGCATAGGCCAGCTGAATGTCCTGAATATTCGGCGAGCCTTTTTCAATTTCCACTGACGTACCTTCAAAGTCGATCAACAACATGCCGTTTGGCAAAACATCGATCACATGACCGATGGCTCCATTCATCACATTGAGGTCGTAATTGTTTCGGGTTTGAATCACCTTGTCGTGCTTCAGAAAAGGAGGTCTGCGACCGGGAGTGGTATCCGGGACAGTAACATTCCACAGGCGTTTCTGAATCAGTTTCTGCAGGTCTTCATTCAGCGATTTTGTTCCAAGCGGCCCCTTATGGGTAGGCGTCAGCACCTGTACGTCTTTAATCAGGTCAAAGCCGAGTGCGCCGAGTCGTTTGTCAAAAAGATCCAGCAGGAAATTTCGGGCGGCCATCGGGTCTGTGAACTGATCCGCCAGATACCAGTCCCGACAACCGTGTGCGCTGGATTCACTGGTTTTTCTTACTTCACCTTTCAGGATGGCTGTGCTGTTTTCTTTCAGTACACCGGCCTGTCTGACCACTTTATCCAGAATGACAGTTGGAATGGCTTCCGAGTGGATGAGATCCCGAAGAATGTTGCCCGGACCTACTGGCGGAAGCTGGTTGTGATCACCCACAATAACAATGGTTGTTCTGGCAAAATCCACGGCATTAAAAAGATGCCAGGCCAGAGGCACATCCACCATAGAGAACTCATCAATAATAAGGATATCGGTATCGATAGGATTATTGCTGTCGCGAGAAAATGATTTACCATCATAGCCCAGCAGTCGGTGAATAGTAGTCCCTGTGCGTCCGCTGACTTCTTCGAGCCTCTTGGCCGCCTTACCTGTGGGAGCAGACAACACCACTTCCAGATCGCATTCCTCACATACAGCGTTGATGACTGAAACCGTATAGCTCTTGCCCGATCCGGCTCCACCGGATATGAGGCTGATGGAGTGCTGCAAAGCAGAGTGAACCGCTTCGAGCTGCTTTTCATTGAGCGTTTCCGCCTGACGTAGAATCAGCTTCTGCAGGTTGCGGGTGGATTTGAAATGAGGATTTGCCTCAGCCGCTTTGGTAAAAATCGCGGCGATGTCCTGTTCCATTTTCAGGATATCGGAAAGCGCCACCAGAAAGCGTCCTGCATGAGATTCACAGGAGAGCAGTCTTTCGCTGATCAGGTTGTCCAGCGAGGCTTCGATCCGGATGCGGCTGTCCAGATTATCCATCACCAAAAGCAGGTTGGCCTGATCAACAAGGTCCTCGTATTCAACCCAGCAGTTTCCCTGATCCAGCGCCTCGTGCATGCAGTACTGAATACCGGCACGGATTCTTGGCGTGTGATCTTTGGGCGTGCCCAGCTTGCGGGCAATCTTGTCAACTTTCTTGAAGCCGAAACCACCCAGTTCCCGGATGAGAATGTAAGGATCGGCTTTCAGGATCTCCAGACAGTTGCCGCCCAGCTTATCGACCAGCGTGGTTACCTGATGGTGGGTCAAACCAAAAGCGGAAAGCCATGCCAGCACGGCATTGACGCTGCGGTTTTTGCACCATTCATCCTTCAGACGATTGGCGGCATCGAGAGAAATTCTGGCTTTTGATGCGATGAGTTCCGGGGATTCAATCAGAGTCTCCTCGAATGAATCGCCGAACTGTTCGACAATGAGGCGGGCTTTGGCAGGACCAATCCCTTTGATGTCAGGGTGATTGGCCAGATAGTGAATCAATCCTTCAGGGTTCAGATCAAGATCGTGCTCCATGGCATCGACCTTGAACTGACGACCGTATTTCGGATGGGTGGCCCACGTCCCCAAAAGAACCACGGGCTGATTTTTACGGGCAAACAGGTTTCCGGCAAACTGAATTTCATCTCCTGAGGAGGTGAGTAAACGGCCTGCGGAAAACTTTGGCCCGGCATAATAAACTCTCTCTATTCTTCCCCGGAGTTTTGCCGGGGAGTTTGTTTTTCTTGGCACTGTTTTTTTGCTTGGCATTGGGCGAACCTCCGGTGAAAGCGCATTAGAAACTCTTCAACAAACCGGCAGGCTGCCTGACGGTCTGAACAGAAATAAACGGGCACACCGAAGTCGATGATGATGGAGGCAATGGTTCCTATGAGGGAGTTTGGATGGGCATCGCTCTGGTAGCAGGCACCGAGAATATCCCGGTAATTGGCCTCAACGACGACACAGGCCGCGTCATAATGCCGGAGCTTTTCCAGCTCCTTGTGAAAACGCTTTCGGCCTCGGATGACAGTGGAAACAAAATCCGCCATGGACTTCCTTTCCACCGCCACCCGGGTCTCGAATCCCTCAATGGAGTAATCTCCCGCCGGGAAGGCCTTGCGGACTGATGCGACTGATTCCGAATCAAATCCGTAAGGCTCCTGTTCCCGGGTATCAACGACAACGGTAACCATGCCCATCCTCAAAATGGAATCATGTCGTCTACATCGTGACCGGCTGACGGTGCGGCGGCATCTTCATCCGAAAGCACAATCCGGCGGTTGAAGTAGATGTTCTCGAATTCGTTTTTCGTGCGCTTGGTCACCTCGAGCCCGACATCCAGAAGGGTTTCCAGTTTGCCCGGGAGGTCGGAGAGCTTGTCCATCTGCAGGCCGCAGGTATAGAGATCCTGCTTGAGCCACTTCACATTGTCTTTGCTGGCAATGACGTTGTTGAGCCAGAGCAGACGGCCTTTATGCGTGGGACCCAGAATCTTCAGCGCCCACTTGAGCATGGGATTGCCGGAAGTTTCCGAACGGATCAGTTCCACACGATCGACCTTGACCTGATATTTCCCGTCAGGAACAGCTTCAAAGTCCTTTTCTTCAACATCCGCAGAAACGAAATCATCGTCGAACTGCGCGAGGTCCATGGTGTCATCGTTATTCCAACTCATTGTCATTACTCCTTAGTTTGAGGTTTAGCCGTTGTGGCTGGCTCCGACTTAGTCCGGGCGGGTTCTTTTGCAGGAAGTGGGGCCGCTGAACCGGCAGCCGTTTGATTGAAAGCTTTCAGGAAGGTCGGGAAATCCAGAGGGATCATCTCCGGAAGTCGGCCGGTACGGTCTCCGGCGTCGTAATTGGGGCTTGGCTTGGTGCGCATCACCCGCTGATACATGGGCTTGCCGTCATCTCCGGTTTTCATGTCCAGATCACAGAACAGGATCAGGTCCACCAAACCGGTCACCAGCTTGCGGGCCTTGTCCGGCAGGGTCGGCACGATGCGTGTGTGCTTCCCGGTGCGAGTTTCGATGTCACGCTCATGGGAATGGGAAATGAGGATCAGGCCGTAAGGCAGAAACGCCAGTTTGTTGAGAACGCGCTGAAACTCATTGTTGATGAGGGCATAGCCTTTGCCGTAGCCAAGATCGGACTCATGCTCGATCTTGAACTTCTTACAGACATAATCCGCACACATGCGGTAGGCATTATCCACCGTGTCGATGACGATGGTCTTGAAGTCATGTTTGCCGTCGGCAATCTCGGCACACGCCTGCAGAAGGTCGTCCCAGCAGGTAATGGGCGCTTCGAACACTTCGAGGGCGTTCAGGCCCGGTTCCGTGGCGAGAAACAGGGCGTTCTCCGCATGGGAGCACCAAGTGCTCTTGCCAATTTTGCTCGGACCGTAAACCAGTGCGGTCAGGTCGTTCAGGGTTGCTTTCGGTTTGGTTTTGCTTTTTGGAAGCATGATTTATCTCCTTGTATGGTTTGGGTTAAAAAACAGGGGCAGCGTCTTCACTTGCTCCATCCCGCAGCTCTTCGTGCGGGAGCACCCGTTGGTAATGGTTTTCAATGACGTTGGGATTCTCACCGCTCCGGCACAGCGGGAAGTAAGGACAGGCGCGTCCATACTGAAAACAGAAGGCCGTATTGCGGTAGAAGGTGTTGCGGCGACGGGCATCCAGCATGGCCTTGGATAATTCCCAAAGCTCACTGCGGAGCTCGTCGAATTGATCTCGGGAGATGTAGAGCACCTCCCGGTGAAACATTCCGGGCTCGAGGTATTTGTCTTTGAGGCGCTGCTGAAAGGCATCATCCGGTTCGGGCATCTTGCGCTTGGCGCTGCTCTTGCCGGTTTTGGATTTTGCGATCAGCTCGGCACGGCGAGATTCAAACTCGGCTTCCGTTTCGCCTTTGCTCTGGCGCAGTTTGGCTTTGACCAGCACGTTGTAGATGATGCCGGAGATACGGATGCCGAGGGTCTGCTCCAGATACCACGCATAAATGATGATCTGAAAATCAGTCCAAAGCCGTTCCAGATAACCGGCATCGATTTGTGAGGCGGTCTTGTGCTCCAGCAGGAAGTATTGACCATCCTGCTTGACAAGACCGTCCACCTTGCCAGCCAGCACGAAACTTCTCGATGCGGCGTTGGTATCCGGATTGACGATGGGGCCTTCGAAGGTCTTCTCCAGAGCGACCACGTCAAAGTCCTCGACGGGATACTGCTCCGAGTATGAACTCATCATGGCGGTGGCCAGATGCCAGTCCGCGAGCTGATGATCATCCTGTGCCCGGTTGGCATAGACCTGATCGATGTGTTCGAGAACCTTTTCGAGGTCCCGCTGGCCATGCCAGATTTCAAGACAGTCGTGAATGACCGATCCGAAAGCCAGGTTGTGATCCCGCTCCAGAGGAACAAGGTCCCTCAGGTAGCGGTATTCACAAGCGTTGCGGCAATTACGGAAGAGCCGCCACATGGAATACGTGGTGGTCATCAATTCGCTCATACCGCCACCTCCATTGCTGAAGGTGCCTTTGCATTGCAGGCGCATCCGCCACTGGCGGGCTCACGGTCGATCATTACTGCACGTTCGCCGTACTCCTTAGTGGCGAATCCGGTAAAGATGCTCGCCAGATCACCGCCGACCTTGGTCGCTGCGTCGATAAAGCAGGTGCGGTTTTGCTTATCCAGATTGAAGCGGGATTCCATCCTCACTCTGGAGTGTCCATACATGCTTTCCACAGCCAGCAACGCCAGCATGAAGGTATCTTCCAAGTCCTGAGCCGGGACCGACTGATCAAAGCGATACTTGTAAGTTTCCATTGTTAATCTCCTGTTGTTTCTCAGGTTTTCTGTTTACCGAGGCCCCGGTCGTCCGCTTCATGCGGCACGATGCTTACTTACCGGAACCCCGGGCGATGCGTCGGTCGATCAGAGGTATTCTTCCAATCCACTATCCCGGAATGCGTCCCGCAGCTTGGTCAGTTTCCCGTAGAGGGTGCTGCGCCGAACGCCCATCTCCCTTGCGATTTCAGCCATGTTGCTCGACTGCAGTTTTTCGCAGAGGTCCTGCAGGTCTTCCGGCAGTGCGGCAATGACCCGTTCGAGATCGAAGCGGATGTCGTTCTGCCGTTGCTCGTTGGTGTCCCGGCCGTGATGTCCCATCTGTCCATCACTGCAGACCTGCTCGATTCGCTCGGCGGAATCGTTATCTCCGCCCGGAACGGGATCGTTGAGAGAGGCTGTGCATTTGCGCCAGTCCCGGCATTGCGCGAAGCGGGCTTCCAGAATGGTCGAGATCCGCCGCTCAACAATGCGGGTCATGAAGGTTGTTTTTTTGCCTTTGGCTGGGTTGAAGTGCTTCATCCTGCCCAGCAGATCGATCATCAGTTCCTGCTCGAGATCCTGCCGATCGTCTTCTGTCAGTCCGGCTTTACCCACCAGTTGTCTTGCCTTGTGCCGAATAAGGTCTGCGGCATAGCCATCGATGCCGTCATAGGAATTTCGATAAAACATTTGGTCCTCCTCGGAGCGAGGAGGAGCACCGCGTGGGTGTCGGCACGGGCCGGAAACAGAGGAAGGAGCTGATCCAACAAGCGGAGCGTCGCAGGTTCGCCTTTTCTGCCACCTGCCGTGTTGATAAACACACGGTCAGGTTTGGCTCGGCGACACCCACAACGGCCTCCGCCTTGCGTCCAGCTTGTTGTCGAAGTGTCTAAATTTTCAGTTTGTTATGCTGCCCGTTCCTCGATGCGGATCAGGAATGGCAGCCCATGCTTGATTTCAAGATGACGGATGATTCCATCACCCATGCCGGTCAGGTGTTCGATAAGAGCGAGCACTTCCTGCTTCAGGGTGAAGTCATCTTTGGCCAGCTCAGGACGGTTACCGTTCTGGCCGCCCAGTTTGATTTCACGCTCGATAATGGTGTCTGCGGTGAGTTCGGGATTTCCGCCCACAACCGGTATGTTGGAAATGCGCCCGAAGTTGATTTGCTGCATCAGCTCGATGAGCTTTTGCTGCGGCTCGTTTAGTTCTGTCTTCTTGATCTGGTTCATGCCGAATCTCCTTTGTTAAGGACCTCCCGGAAGACAGGTCCGGCATGATTTCTCCGGGTGAGGTCGTGAACGTTTTTCTGTTCACCAGACCTGTCACCCTTCTTTGACGAAATTTCGTTGGGACACTGAAAATTCACCAGACGAGGAAGCGGTGAGATTCGGTAATTGGTTGAAATAGAGGGGATTTGAGGCGATTGAGACGGGGAAATATTTTTTAACTTTTTTCTACCCTTCAGTGAAATTTCGTTGAAACCACTCGTCAGGGCATAAAAAAAGCCGACACAAGGGTCGGCTACAAAGAAGGAGGATTTTGGATATATGATCAGCAGAATCCAAAGAAGACCCTTTGTTCACTCCAATCCAGTGGAAATGTTTTCACCAGCTTTGACAAAGACAATCCGCTGGGTTCTTCACCATTTATAATGGCTTCGATAATATCAGGAGCCAGAGTGGTCAATTTCAAGGTTCTGGCTACATAGGAAGAGTCGACATCCAGATCCCTTGCCAATTCACTGATTGATTTTACCTCTCCATTTTCAAGGATATCTGCCCATGCGAAGGCTCGTGCCAAAGACTGAACTATGGCAGTCTGGACGGTTTCCGGCATACCTTCATTTTCACCATCCAGCGTGTCCGGTGTGAATACCATTTTCCGCCCACGCATCCTTCGAATGAACATGGGGATATGGATATGCAGATTCCCGCTATCAGTAAGTTTGATAGTTGGTTTGATCTTCTTCATCAGTTGTTACTCCTTTCCTTGACCTCACAGGCCAGCCCGGCCAGCTCGGTGACGAGGTTTGTAAGTCCGTTCGTTTTCAGCTCCATATCGATTCCCGTTTCTCGGATTTCGATCGTTTCAACCAAGAGCTGGATCAGTCGGTTGCGCTCAAGCGGGAAGAGATCCTCCCAGAAGGTTTCCACACTCTGGAATGCCTCGGAAACATCGCCTTCCGATATCTGTTCTGTATCAATTACCTTCAATCGGGCAGATACGTTGGTGAGCTGCTTGGTCAAATCAACGGCCTGCTGGTTGACCAAGGGCAGTCGGCTGTATCGGTCAGGATCGTTATTGTCAGGAGACATCAGCTTCAGTGCTTCCTGTCTGACATTCTGAAGGGATTGCTCGAGTTCTTTTTTCTGAGCCTGCAGGCGCTGTCGCTCTTCGGCCTCTATCTCTCTGGCTGCAAAATAGGTCTTGGCAACTAAAGTGGGTGTTCGAAATACAGCTCCCAACTGGTCAAGCACTACCGATTCAATGTCCCCGGCTGGAACCCTCTTGATAGGACATTGACTGACGGCACGTTTGGTATCCTTTTCACATATATAATAGGAGTAGCGCCGGTCGCCTTTGTTGGTATAGGTAATGCCCATGGCGCTGTCGCAGTGTCCGCACCGGATCACCCCACTCAAAGGAGAAATCATCTTTACCCGGGCCTTGCTCATCTTTGTTCGGTTATTTTCTGCAAGCAGACTCTGAACCTTGTCCCATGTATTCCGATCAATCAACGCTTCATGCTCGCCTGGATAATTATTCCCTTTGTAGGCAATCTCCCCGATGTAGAGTCTGTTGTTGAGAAGCCGGTAAACCTGAGCCGTGTTCCATTCGGTGCCGGTCCTCTCCTTGCCTTTCTTGGTGGTCCATGATTTGGTTTTGTATCCTTGCTCGTTGAGCTCCTGCGCCACCTTCTTGGCCGATCCCACCTGCGTGTATCGCCTGAAGATGAGTTTCACCAGCGGGGCCTCACTCTGGTTGATCAGCAGCTTTTTGTTTTCTCGGTCCACGTCATAGCCGAGCACCGCAGGTCCACCGCAATATTTACCCCGGCGTTTTGCGGCAGCGACTTTGTCCCGGATACGTTCACCGATGACCTCTCGTTCGTACTGGGCAAAGGTGATCAGGATTCCCAGAAACATTCGGCCCGTTGAGTCGGTGGTGCTGAAGTGCTGGGTGACGGAAACAAAGCTCACTTCCTTTTCATTGAAGAGCTCGATCATCTTCATGAAATCCAGCAGGGAGCGGGACAGTCGGTCGATCTTGTAAACGACGATAACATCGATCTTACCGGCATCGATATCCGCCAGCAGTCTCTGCAGTGCCGGACGTTCCATGGTTCCGCCGGAAAATCCACCATCGTCATATCGATATGGAATGGCTTTCCAACCCTGAAGCTTCTGGCTCTCGATGTAGGCCTCACCAGCTTCTCTTTGGGCATCGAGTGAATTGAATTCCTGCTCCAAGCCTTCCTCGTGGCTCTTTCTGGTGTAGATTGCACACCGGAGTGTTTTGCGCTGACCATTCTGGGTGTTGGTATTGTTAAGCATTTGGAGCACCTCCTTTTTTTCTGTGACTGCTTTTCAGACCGAAGAAAATTTTCCCGTTCCATCTGGTTCCGGTTATCTCACGGGCAACAGCACTCAAAGAGCGGAAGATGCGGCCGTCATACTCATAGCCACTATCCCGGGCTATTACTTCATAGCCCTGGTCGTTCCAGATGCGGACAAAGCGAGTGCCGGGAAGAATGGCTTCCTGTGATTTTCGCTCCTCAGGAATTTTACGGATCACGGTTGCGACTGGATCTGTTTCAGCAACCTGTTTGAGGTGGGCTTTGGCTTGCTCGGACAGACCACCGTAAAAGAGTTCCTGTATTCGGTGCGCCAGCCGTTTTATCAGAAACTGTTTTTTGTACTTGGGTGGTTCGGTTCCATAAAGATCCAGCCATTTTTCTCTGAGCTGATCAAGGCTCAACGTCTGGAGCGTGGCCAGTTGCCTCAACACCGAGGTCTTGGCTCGCTCGTCTTTCTTTTTTTTCAGGTCATTCATTTACAACTCCTTAATTACGGTTACAGGACTTTAGTTGTCATGAATGACGCTCTTTCTCGCAGAAGAATCAAGTCCTTCTCCGAAGGTTCTGGAAGAATCTGCAATATTCTTTAACTCATTGGCATTATTGGCTTTACGATATCGATTCCTGAGGGCTGCAATAGCCAGAATGGCCGCAATTGCATCCAGCCGTTGTTCCGGTGTAATACATTCAGCATCTGGTAATTGTGTTTCACTCAGCGTCTCTGAATAAGGGTTTTCGGGTGCTAATTCCACATCAAGCATAAGGGCCTCCATTGGGGCCGTTGCCATCAAGGGGGATTGCAGGTGCCAAAACAAAAGGCGGTTGGGATGCGCGTTTTTCAGCACCCACAACCGCCTCTGCCTGGCATCCGGCCAATTGTCTGGTTTCTAACTCTTGTCCGAATTGAATCTTCGGAGTTTCCGGAGGTTACATACCGGAAGAGTTTTTAACCTGTCGGAAATATTATTTATAAGATTTCTTGACCTGATAGATATAAGGTCGTATATTTGTATGTTATTCGGCCCAATATGGGGCTCTCTGTCTTTTTATAAGGAAGGAGTACGCTATGGGCAGAAACAAAGAAGATGACATAACACCGTTGCAGCAGGAAACGCTTGATGAGATATGCCGGTATGTTTCAGCCAAAGGGTATCCGCCAACGGTTAAGGAATTGAGCGAAACATTTGGAATCAGTCACGCCAGTGTGCATGACCGGATCAACCAGCTGGTTCGCAAAGGTTATTTGAAAAGAGAGGATGGTAAGGCTCGCGGATTGACCGTGACCAAGCCTCCCCAGACAAACGCGGTCGCTCTTGTGGCGGTCCCGATTGTCGGCACAGTCGCAGCCGGTCAGCCGATCTTCGCACAGGAAAATATTATGGGCGAGGTATTGGTGGAAGCCTCTGTTGTCGGATCAGGCAAGTGTTTTGCTCTGTATGCGCAGGGTGACAGCATGATAAACGCCGATATAAATGACGGCGACCTGATCATTGTAAGGCGGCAGCCAATTGCTGAAGATGGTGATATCGTTATTGCTCTGCTGGACGATGAAGCCACAGTCAAGAGGCTGAAAATCAACAATGAGCTCATTGAGCTGGTCCCGGAGAATCCGAGACTGAAACCCATCAGGGTGAAACCTGAAGATGAATTGAGGATTCTCGGCAAAGTGGTGGGCCGTAAACGAATTTGAGAGAACATAACATGCAAGAATAATAGAAAGGAAAACAGGAGATAATAATGGCAACTTTAAACCTTCGCCGCTTTTCAAAGCCGGAAATGCTCCGGAAGATCGACCGGAGCCATCTGATCACATTTTTTGAGCCCTATACCGAATATCTATCCGGGCGAGGAATAGAGTTGCCAGCGGCAGCCGATGAGGACGGACTGGATTATTCAGCTCTGAGTAGTATATTGCTCAACCCGAACACCAGTACACCGCCAGAAATGTCCGAAGCTCTGTATTACATTAACGAGATGTCGACACCGGAGGGCTTTGACCAGATACAGGATGCCATTGAGGATACTGAAATCGATGTCAGTATTGAAGAAGATGCTGCCTATGGGGATATGGCTCTGCAGGTCTGGATTCAGGACCGTGATATCATTGAGCGGCTTCATGCAGAACAATTCCTGCTCCGTCCACGCTCCTTTGAATATTTTAAATGTACCAGAGACACCATTCCTGAGTTTGAAGAACCAAACGATGATACCATTGCCGCACTTGAAGCGGACCTGGACGAATGGTTTGCTAAAAAAAGACGTGGTCGAGCCTCCAAGGTATTAAAATATGTGAAAGAGGACTTTGTCTGGTTTCTCGTCCGTCATGGTGAACCTTTCACCCGGGAATCCATCATCAAAGATGGTGAATCCTCGAGCCTGTTTTATCGGCCGGAAAAATATGACGTGATAGTTTACAACCCGGAGAACGGTGAGATCCGGATGAATGCACGCTCTAAGGGTGAAAAGGAGCTGTATCGCACCAAGTTCGGGCTCCACCTTTTTGGTGATGCCGAGTTTTTCGATGGAAAGAGCAAGTTTACATTGGAGCCACTCCGGGAATCTGGATCAGCCTCCATTCTTTGTGATGATATTGAAGGGATTGATTGGGTACGCCTCAAGGAGTTTCAGATTTACTGGCCCGGTACACATAATGAGATTGAGATCCGGAAAGCAGAGGATATTTTCGCCTCATTGGAAGCTCGGGATCGCAGCATCCCCAATGGCGGTCGATTGAGCAAGGCAAGTTTTCAAATCAAGTTTTCCGACTCAAAAACGCCACGAACCGTCACTCTCAGTTCCGGTAACCGGGCTCAATTTAAACGGGATGATGATGCTGAAGTGCTGGAAGAGTGGTTGATCCGTCGTGGATTTGTCATAGCAGATTCGGAGGACAATGGTGAGTGAAGCACTGCTGTGGCAATTTTTAGAAGAGCACCCGAAGCAGAATGCGCCGTAGTGTGAATGGCAGGATGCGTTTGGCGGTTGGGATTCCTTCAGCGGATTTGAGAGGAAATTTTTGCAGCTGACAAGTCAGCATGCCTCTGCTGTCAATTGCCGGACGGACTGTGGATTAGGCTGCCCCAGAAAGGTAGTTGAACATGCTGCCGATGATATTGTTGCCGTTTGCCCGGAGCAGGAAGAGAAGCCTTACAGTCTGAACAAGAGGGATGTGCTGGTCTATACACTGAACCGGTCGGCTTTCCACAAAAGCATCTGTTCAGGGCTGGGAATCACACTCAACGAAAATGCGCTCGACGGCATTCCCGGTGTTTTCCGTCTGGGCGATTACACGCCGACCGCAGGTTACAGCTTCCCGGTTTACCTGACCTTCAAGAGTGACCCGGACGCACTTCTTGAAAGCGTCAGGAATATCAGTCTGCTTGGGCAGGACCCTTATGCGCTGATCATTCCAACCCGCAAGCAGCTGACACCCCGGACCGAAGACCTGCTTAACCGGAGCGGATCAATATGTATCGTGCTGAGCGAGGAATTTTCCATTCAAGCCAATGGCAGCCTGAAAGCTCTCAGACCAGCGACCGATGTATTTACAACCTTTCAGGCAGATGTGCCTGAGCCGGATTCCGGTGGCATGGTCCATTTTGATACGCCTGCCGGTATTAACTGGAGCGGCATCAGCATCAAGTTTATTGACGGCCATACCGTTTCCATCCGCACGACCAAATCACACGGTCAGTACAATTACACCCAGATGGGAATGGCCAATACCAGAAACGGGAACCCGACTGTTCACTGGACCCTCTTGCGGGATTTTGCGGAAAACCGAGGCATTATTGATAACACAAGCCCCAAGGACACACCGTTCCATCATATGCCCAAGCGTAAGCAGGATTTATCCAAAAAGCTAAGGCAATTTTTCCGTCTAACAGATGAACCAATTGAATACCTCAAGGAAGAAGGCTGTTACCGTTGTCTTTTCACAATCAAACCTGAAGGGGATGACGACTCAACCTACATCAACGAGGATGCATTCTATGAATAAAGTCCGGCCATCAGCTAAGCAGGTATCCATGTATCTTGAGCGGTGGGATTCACTGGAAAATTATGTGCTGCAGGAGAGTAGCCTTAGAAAACTGTTTGCTGAGACCTATCCTCGAAATATTGATATGGATGATGTCCTGATCAAGGTCTGTTCGCTGAACGATTTCTACAGCACAAATATTTTTTCACCATTCAACGTTGCCAAGCACATTGTTGACTTGGATATCGATCAGCGCCTCTCAAACCGAGACCTTACTCTTGTGAACGATATTGCCGTCGTTAAGGTAAACGGCCAGAAAACCATTAACTTTTACTCCTTTGCCACAAAATACTGCAGCCATCATTTCCTGGAGGACTATCCAATATATGACAGCTTTGTCGAAAAGATGCTCATGCATTTCAAGCGGGTAGACAAATTCTTCAAGTTCAAAAAGGATGACCTCAAGCACTATCCGACATACCACGCAGTGCTGATGGAGTTCAGCCGGTTCTATGGATTGGAAAATTTCACCCTGAAACAGATCGACAAATACCTCTGGCAGGCGGGCAAGGACTACTTTCCCAAGCAATACTGATCCGCTGGAAATCCGAATAAATATCACTTCCCGAAACTTGCGAGAGACTTTTGGTTTGTGAAATCGGGTGGTTTGGTCAGACCGTTTGATGCGTTAACACAACTCCAAAATACCATCATTTGCCTAAATGCTTATTATCAAAGGATATCTGCAACCGGACTTGTTTCGGACTAAGTCTGAGAAAACAGAGAGTACCGGCTCAAACAGAGAATAATATCTGGAGAATGGAGAGAATCAGGCGGGTGGAGAACGGGTCCGGAAAGATGTCAAAACGGCTGAACCCCTTTGAATACAAGGGAAAAAGAAAACCCGTCTATCCAGAGTTTTTCTCTGAAGAGACGGGTTGTCTTTTTTCAAATGGTGGAGGGAACGCAGCCTTCCAGAAATCCAGTCTCCCAAGCGTCAACACATCAAAAGTCCTTTATTTACAATACTCTGAGAGCTTCCGATTGCCGTTCTCCGCGTCCCTACGCGGGAAATGTTTTTCTCCACATTTTCCCAAAACAGAGAATGGACGTGGGTTCGATTCCCGTTTGCATATCAAATGCGGTGATATCATAACCCAAGTCTCCAGTTCCACGACTACTGCATATCAAGGAGCTTAGGAATTATTTCAATAAATTTTTTCTGAGCAGTTTTTGAAAGCCCTCTGAACTTTTCAATAAACCATTCTAAAGCAAGCGATTCAAGACGTTCTTCAATACGACTAACTACCTTTGATAGTCGTATGCCGTGCTCATCCGTAAGTATTGCCGGTGGATTTACGACTTTCGAGTGCAATCGATTAGCCTCCCCAACAGACATTTTATCAATATCCAACACATTAGTCTCAATAGACTCAATCCAGGTCAAACTATCATGCTTCCGTTGTGTCGAGATACTACCAACAAAGTTTTCGAACGTCTCGTCGACTATCCACGGCAGTGCCTCTTCTTCCCCAAACGCAGCTTCAGCCTCTTGACATAGCTTCTCGGCTAATGATTCAAATTCTCGCCAGGATAAACTATTATCATGCAACTGATTATAATAGCGCTTGTATGCCTGCAGCGCTCGTTTCATGATGCGCAAATCATCGACATCTATTTCACAGCCCTCGAATGCATTTATCAGGGACTCTACTTCCTCAATATGCACATTTAATTCTTCTTCTGTACTTATCTTAGAATTCCAGAGGCGTGAAGCGCGTTCCGTCAGACTAGATTCAGCCTCCTGCAGCTTGACTAAAAAATCCGAAAGGTTAGTACGAAGATCAGAAATTTCATTCATCTCAATACGTCGGGACATTCCCTGTAGTTTGGCAGAGAAATTTTTCCCCACATCCCTTAATCCTCGAATCTCGGCGACACGCATTAGTCGAAAGGCATCAGCATGTTGATCAAGCCAGGAACGAATATCCCGAACTAACTGATTCGCCTCTGCAATCGTTTCCGCCTGCCGAATGACGTGTTTAGTGTGGCGTTCAAGTTCTTCCGACAGCGCAGTCAGTCCTAGTTTATTTAAATTACCACCAAGCAGACGAAGCATTTTATGCTTAAAATCTCCAACCGCTTCCGGGGAGTCATTTGCAGGTCTTTGCCCAGCAAGCCAGTTTGGGAAAATCTGCACAACCATCTGGGCCGTCCGTTCGATATGAGGTTCCAACTCTTCAATCTGGTGTTTCTCCCAAAGTGGCGACTCGGCAATCATTCGCTCTTTTAAATTTAGAAGTTCTGCAGCTCCCCAACTTAGTAAGCTTACATTCTTCTTGTTTTCTCCTGTTTCAAGTTTGCTGAAGGCAGTATCTTGCTTTTCCTCCATTTTTTTAAGGGCCTTGACTGCTTCATGGGACTGGTCTTCAAGGTGGATGAAACGATAACTACATGTCGGTGGCACGGGGATACGTCCCTTAAGTTCCGAAGCCCTTCTAAGGAAAGAGAACTTGCCCATATAACTCTCTGCCTGCTCCCACTCATCCAGGAGATTCTCCCACTCTGACGATGCCTCCCCTATAAAAGCCAACTCCACATTCTGAAGCGCGGCGATATCAAGAAACTTTCTCCTAAATACACCGTCCTGAAGCCACTGGGTAAGTGCATACTGCTGTCCATCCCGAACTATGACAAGCTGTTCACTCCTTGGGGCCACGAAAACGCCCAACAGCAATCCTGCGGATGCGATATTTGCTCCGTAAGGGGGGAGACACAATTGCCTTAAAATTTCTCCTACGAGAAACTGTTGGTGGTCCGATTGAAGAATGTCATCCCATTTCTCGGTCACGTTTCGCGCAACAGGATGCGTTGGTCTTCTCGAAATCTTACCGGTTTTGGTAAAAACGGCCCATGAACTGTTTAGCGTTGTTAGCGCTCGATTCTTAACCTTGACCGGCTTTGAAATCACAGCATCGTAATCAAGACTTCCCCTCAGTAAATCGATAATCAACTCCTGACAACTGTCTGCCGCATTGCCTCGAGCTGTTGAAAAACCATCAAAAGGAAAAGGCAACGACCGCTTATAAATCCGTTCAAACAGTTCCGTGCCGATCCGACTCAATCGATTGGCTTCGAGTTCGTCTTTTAAAGCCGTTATATATCTTCGCTGTTTGGTAAGCTCTTCTATCTGGTTTCGGACGACCTGGTGCATTTTCTCTTGGTGAGCTCCAATTAGATTGCCAAATCGGGCACGGTCTTCCGCACTGATGGAATCTTCCAGGACCGCTAATTCCGCTAATGCTTGACCAAGTATTCCTTCCTCATCGCAAAGAAGAATGACAAGTATTGGCAGTGCGTTAACCCCAACACCAAGGTCACGAATCGTCGCACGAAGAGTTTTCTTTACATCAAATGTAACAGTCTGAGGATCACGGCTCTGTTCAACATAGCAGTAAATTACTGTTCCACGTGGCTCATTAACATCAATGGCCTTCATCCACCTATCTGCGGCGATTCTGATCTGGGGCTCAATGGTCTCTAAATTTGATGTCACTCCTTGATAGCGCCACTCTGTCGTAGTAATTGAATTTCTTTCGGCAAAATCACACTCCAAATCGCCGAGCAGGTCACACCACTCTGCCGCCTTGCTGGCAAACAATTTCGCCTTGCCGCTTTCATCGTAGGTGCTCGCTACCCGCTGCCTGATGAACGAAAGAAACTGTGTACGTGGAACCGCATCACCTAAGATATCAAACTGTTTGAAACGCTCATCCCACTCGAGGATATTATATTCATCTTGAAGCAGGTCGATCCCTTCACGAGTACGATAGCTTGACAAACCGGCAAACTTGGCCAATGCGTTGATTGACTCATCACGAGATACAACCTGTAATCCCATTTTCGATGCCAAGACCACAGATCGCAAAATGCGGGTAACATCTTCCGGCAAGCGTGCGCCATATCGGGCGTATACCGATGCATAGGCGTGGGTGATTGAGCCTTGCTGACCGCTCTCCTCTGAAGAAATTAACTCTTGCTGGAGTTCGTCGGACCATAAACTCACCGGTGCTAGTACCCATGTTCTCTCGCTCTCCGCCTCTAACTCCTGAGAACGCTGGAAAAAATCGCCAAGCAAGGTTAAAGCTGATCGTTCTTGCAGATGCTTCCCCGCAGCGGTCAAAGAAAAAAGAAACCATGTTGAAAGCGGTGAGAGAGGCCAACATCCTTTTCGGATAACTGTGTGAAACGAATCAACATCCGTCCAAAGCCTGTAATTGCGGGACTGGGGGAACCAGCTATGCAGGTCTGCGGCGATAGTCTGCGATTCCTCGTAGGCTTGTTCGTCGTCAAACCAGGAATCAAATCCTGTTGTCTGTTGCTTCTCAATGAGATGAGCGATAAGGGTCTCTAAATTAATTGAAAGATATACCTTGCTGGCAGACTGATAGCGGGTGATGTACCGAAGGATGTCATTTTTATATTCTGGTGCAACTCGTTGTACGTAAGCGTTAAGCTCAAACTGAATGAATCCGACAAAGGTTGTGGTGTCGGCATGTGCCTGAACCCCTTCGAATAAATCCTGAAGAACGCCGCTACCCGCCACCTGACTCCGGACTGTGGCAAATTCGGTATAGCGGCCAAATTCATCAAACAGGATGAGAGCATGCCTAAAAGGTTTGTCAGTCCCGCAATACTCACGGGACACAACATCAATCACGTCTCGTACCGACTCTCCACCCAATGCGCGAATGGGCATTCCTTGGCTGGCAAAAAATTCCTGAACTTTGCCGTAAACGTGTTCATCCTGCTCTTCGAGTGCGCCTAATACCGTATCAATGTCAGCCATATCAAAGCTGTCAAGCAGTTCCTTGACCACACTTTCACCAGCCATGCGAATTAGAGTTGCTGCTTGCTTGAAGCGTGGGCGCAAATCATCAAGAGGACTGGTATCTAAGCTCTTTGCCCGCAGTTGCAGAATGACCTGCCGAGTGACTTCAGCCGTCAAATCGAAGTTTCGCATACCATTTAGTGCAACAATAAGGCAAGGCCGACTTTCCTCTTGCAGCATAGCCTGTATTTCGGCACCGATATTTGCGTCAGCGGCTTTCATGGCAGAAACAATTGACTCGGCCGTAACACCCGATGGCTGGGAAAGAATCGTTGCCAGGGTAAGCGCTAAATGCGATTTTCCTGTTCCATAACCAGCAATTGCTAAAGTGAACGGTTGATCCTCAAGTCCAGAGCACCGCCGTACTATCTTACGAGCAAAGCTGGCTGTGTCCTGAAGCCGATGACCATGAGCATGCCCGATATCATCCTGCGTCACGCCATGATATTTTGGCCCATGGAACACAAAGGACTCTGCGGCCTTTCGGCGTTTTTCTCCATCTGTCAGAAACCAATCAATACTGACAGCTCCATTAAAGAGCCGATCGCCTCGGAATTTTACTATGTCATGTAAGGTTAGTCGCATTCACAGTTCCTTAGATTAAGTCTTCGTACATGCGTCCCCACGTCACACCCGCATCAGCCCTGGGGCGTATTATCCACGGATTCATTTGCCGGTCAATCGCGAGAATGCCTTTCCTTTCAAGTAGTTCTATCGCACGGTGCGACTCGCCTATATTCCATCCCGGAATAGACTTCCATCCCGCGTTATGATCCAGGTCAGTAAGTGTTATCTGAGTTGCTTTGGGAAAATGATCGGCAATAAGTTGCAGTATCCATGCACCGTACGCAAATCCAAATTCTTCAGCAATAGGCGCTGACTGCCGGACCACTATGCCCGTATCCTCTGATAACACGCCGCAGGTATGAAAGGCCGCCTCATCTTCATACATTCTTACAATCGGCCCTATAATTCCTCTGCGCTTGCTGTTGTAAACAAGAGACAAATGCTCTTCCAGCGAGGAACGTGAGAAACGCATTCCGAGAACCTGATTCCCGGCGAAAAAAGTTTGATACCAGGCATCGGCACCAGTCAACACTCCACAGAGATTAAGGTGAGCAATCCATTGTGTTACTCGTTCTTTGAGATGGGGGTCCTCCAAAAACACAATACGCCCGAAAGGGGTCAACTCCGGACGTTTCACTGCTGAACGCGCATTTCCAGCCAATTGGATCAACCCCATGCCACGACAGTAATCTAAAATGGCGGGCACCTTGCCGCTTGATTTACCCGTAGGAATACCTGTAACGGCTGAAATGTCTTGATAATTACCAGCTTGTCCGGAAGCGGCAAAACGCAACATGGCATTAATATATTGCCGCTCAGGGATAAATGTCCTATGGAAGTTGCGGGGAAGGCGCATCGGCTTACTCATTGAAACTTCGCTCCTCTAAAGCCGTTATACGAATTTTCAAGGCTCTGGAAACAAGCCTTTCTCCGTCAGGAGAAAGGGTTTTACCTATCGAGTAGCATTCTCCTTTTGAAAGAGAAGATAGCTTTCGAATCCAATCATCAACTTTTTGCCGTGTTGCCAATGCAGCAATATCAGCAAATGCCTTCAACTCGGTATCAGCGGGTTTGAAGAAAAGTTTATGTTCAGCTTGGAACATTCGGTCGCGTTCATCCTTTTTCATATTACTCATGGTTTGAGTGGCAAGAATGAGGGAAAGTCCAAACTTTCTTCCTTCACGTAAATATTTCGAGAGGGGGCTACCCTCCTTATGATCCAAATTCTGAACCTCATCGAGAACGATGACTTTCGGGTCTGTTTTTTTCCCCTTGGACTGTAGGTGGCCATATAGATCCCAAAGGATGAACTCTGTAATTAACCTGCCGGAATACATATCCATCCCTGCAAGCTGGAAAATATTGCACAGCGGATCCTGCTTCAGGAAAAGGTGATCCCAGTCAAACCCTTCATTACCCGATGAGAATGGTTGATCCAAAATAAAAGGTCGCAACTTGTTATACAGGGACTGGGCGTAGGTTTTATACCTCTTATCCTCGGCCATCGACTCAATCAGGGAAAGCATGTGATCGAGATTCATTCCACTCTCCAACGAATCCACACCTTCCATGATTGCCCGGTGCAACACACTATACTGCTGATTACCAATATCGTACACCGAGTCAAACAAACCGGCGATCCGCTTGGCAATAGCATTCGAGTTCTCCCGTATAACAATCCCGCCATTGTCTGAAACCTGGGGAAGAAATGGGTTGATCGGCAATGGCTCTTGACGGACCACATACTGTCGAGGAGCCAATACCTCTTTAGCAACATCTTCTAGATGGTTGGGAAGGAACCCATTCGTATAATCGATAATTAGGCTGTTCTGCCTAAATTTGCTCATTTCGCAAAGCATGCACTGAATGGCATAGGTCTTCCCTTGGCCAGATGATCCAAAAATAAGCATATGTCGATTAACCAGGTCGGAGTGGCCAAACTCCCAATAGACCGGATGATCGCTACTGACGGTCTTCCCCAGCAAGATTCTGCCTAACCGATTCAAATCGCCGACCGTCTCAACTGGCTGTTCGGGTGTAGTCTGAACATCAGTAGCCTCCACCGTACTGCCCATGCCGGCCGAAACTCGGGGTATTGTAGATTCCGGGGGGATATCATCTTTTCGATGAGAGAATGAACCTTGAGCCCCTGTATGTTCTTCGGTCACAATGTCCGAAGAAGGTGTGTCAACATCTACCGCCGTTTCGATGGGAGCCTCATGGTTATCATCCTCGGCATCCTCATCCTCCCAAGGGGTATACTCGTCATCGACTTCTGGCGGGATGATCTCCCCTTCCTCCACAACAATTTCGTTCCCTTGATCGCTGAATGCAGTCCAATCAATGTCTCCAACCTCGGGGTCGGTAATCAGCCGACGGACAAAGCTGCCACCGATGGAATAAACATTTGCAGTTACAGGCGGGGAGCCTCCCGCGTTCCAATACCCTATGCGTTTAATCTCATCATCACGGTTGATCCAAAATGCAAATACCGACGCATCCCAAGAAACCTCGAAATCACCTTCGGCCAATCGTTCCAGTGCAGCCAGAACATCAGGATATCGATTTTTGATAACCTCGGTCTTACTCGCAATTAACCGGTGGAGTTGCATCCACCAGTAGCGCCGATCCGGACGCTCATCTTCAAGACTCACCCCACCGGTATCGCCCAGAAGCGGAGCAAATGCAGATGAGAGAACTTTCAACCCATTATCAATTTGGCTTTTGGCCTTGTTCACATGTTCGGACGACTGTTGCCCCAGCTTGCATTCGATGAGATGCATCTTGATATGAAGCCGATTATCTGACCCGATTTCGACCCGCATCCACATCAGGTCTGGTCTGCGCATATTCTCCGACAGATCAAACCAATGTCGATAGGCATCCAGAGAAATCAAGGATTCACATAACGGGGAATCATTGGCCTGAAGCATTCTTCTGGATAATGCGTAGGCCATGAAGTCCCTGATATATTCATCGCCCACTCCGGTCGCCCGCACCAATGATAAGCCGGAAAGTTCAGGGGCAATGTTCAGGATGCCCTTGGCTACCGCTTCGCACTCTTCCGTACTCCATCCCGCACCGGATGCATAAAGCGACTTTATGGCAGCCTTTAAGCGATAGAGAATGTCGGCAAAAGAAAACTGTTCGGTTGAAACCGTATAGTTATCTTCTCCATGGCTACCAACCCCCGAACCAAACCCAATAATTTCCCTTTCATTGCCGCTTTCCAGCAAAGGGCTCTTTATCAGACGCTCATCCATGTTGGGATCGATGCAAATGATCCATTCTGCCTTCTTGTGCAGACAATCGATCAGCCCACGCCATGGAGTAAAATCGCCTGCTCCGACAACAATGGTTCCTGTTTGATGTGTCCCTGACTGCAGGGAATGCAGCAGGTTTGCATGGTAAGCTCCAAGAGCAAACTGTCTATTGCTGACTACTCTTTTTCGGCGATACCTATCGGCTGGATTGCTGATGGTACAACATGCCTTTTCCAGAATTGGGAATTTGAGGGCTCTGCTCGTAACATCGAAGGTATCCACCTTTTCAAAGCTGTTCACGCCCTCCCCGGCGCCAATGAAATTGTAGAAAACTGCAATGTCGGCTTCGAACTGTTCATTGATCAGCTTTTGGAACGAACTCAGCCCGTCCTTTTCAATAATCCGGTGGGCAATAGAAAACCGACAACGCCTATACAGATCATACTTACTTTCGGTTTCAGCCGCCTCCCAGCGTTCTCGCCACTGTTGAACCCACGAGGAAACATCAGTCTCATCGTTTGATTCCGTAAAAAGCGTCACGCTAATGGCATACGGGCGATTCCGGTCTTGATTAAGAACATATCGCTTGTTCGGTTGTTGGGCCGTCGGCTTTTTCGCCAATATTTTCAGATAGGCATGGACAGCAGCGATCACCGGCTGAATGTCCTTATTCCTAAAAACGGCAACGCTCAGGCCATCGCGGGCATGCGGATGCAGGTCAAAATAGTCCTGCATTAAACGTAGCAACAACTTGGACTCGCTCGTTTCCCGGAACATTTCGGTATCGCTGAGGGAATTATCATCCTCCGTGCCCTCGTTATACTGAAGGAGCAAACGTGTCGACAAAGGTGTATCCGTCGCATCTGAGGATCCGATTCGGTGGATCAACTCCTGTCCCCTGACGTTGGCATCAAGATTATGTTGCTGGTTAAAGAGGAGTCCGGCCAAAGGCGACTGTATGCTGGAAAGATCGACGTAGGCTCTCCAGATATGAGCCCTGAACGTATCCTTGCTTGGTGTCTGCCCCAGTTCCTTGTTGGCAGCATAATTGAAGCAGCGAGTGAGATAGACCACCTGGGCTTCCAGCATTTCAACCACCGAAGGATGCAGAACGGTTGCCACGCCCGATTTTTCATGGAAATCAGCATGCCATGTATTTCCAAGGTGAAGCGGTCTTGGTTCAATAATCAAGAAAGCACGGGGCAACATTCCAACCAGCGATGATTGCCCAATATCCGCCATGGAGGAAGCTTCCTCAAAAACATCTGCGTATGCCCTCCTCAGATCTGCCCAGGCAGACTGGGACTCAAAGAGGGTCGCAAAAATACCATTGTCTGCCGCATCTCCAATGAACGTATCATATTTCTCGGCAAGGGTTTTCAGTTTGGAAGACAGAGGATCGTTCTCCTGTGCCCATTCCCCGCTCAACAGATTCGTCAATACTTTCCTATTGTCCCGCTCGTCTCGGATCGAATGAAGCAACACCCGTCTGATTTCTTCATCTGCGGTCGCCTGAAGCAACTCTTCATAATATGAAATGTGATAAACTGGGAGTTTGTGAATACCAGTAAGCTCCCCGATGGCGGATTTTGCTCTATGCAACAAATCGACTGAAAGCCGGTACATGTGATGTTCAGGCAACCGCCACCCAAACTTCCTGCGTAGCGGATTGAATTGCGAAGATATGACAATGGAAAACTCAAGAACCGGTTCGGCACTCTTGCTGTAACGACAATTAATCGCTGGGGACAGAAGATCGCTGCTGAATTCGATTTCGGAACCGTCCGCATTACTTAAGTTGATATGTTGGGATATGAACGGATCAATTCCCCCGATCAAACGAGTCAGATACCGACGAGCCAGCTCAGAGTTTTCCGCAATATCATCACCACTATCAACATCATGTTTGAACAAGTCGGGGGTGATTGAAATGGTCTCGATTTTCAGCTCGGTCTCGCCCTTATATTCAAGATAAAAATCTCGCAGAGTCATCCAAGTGGCGGTTAGAAGCACTTCAACAGGACTGCCGGATAACTTGCGGACACTTTCCCGTTTTTCCTTCTTTTCCTGCATTTTAAACTTCAGGATTTTATCCCATATCACCACAAAATCGCACTGCAGCAACCTGTCTCGTTCGGTTGGGTCGTCAGTTTCAATATATTTTTTCAGCCCTTCGACAAACTGTTCTCCGGAACCATATGAACCGCATACATCCTCGTCATCTAATGGAATGCCAGGATCCTCTCCTTCCCAAATGACAGCAAGAACCTTATCGATCGCCTTGTCCCGCTGACGGGCTTCAAGAAACATCGTGTAGTTAAAGAACTCGGCTGATTTGTTGATGTACAGACTGAGCTGTTTTCGTTTTTGACTTAAGGGGAAACGACCCAACAGAGGCAAACCGAACTCCTGCAGACTCCCTAGCATGATGCGGGGAATATCCGCAACGTCAGTAGCATGATTAAGATTCAATGCCTCCAGCCAGTCACTAATCTGCAAAAGATCCCCTCGACCACAGCTCAAAAGAGGCTTGATGATTCGATCAAAGGTCGCGAAATCATCGCTTGTGCAATCCTGTATCCCAAGATGATTCAACTTCTCGATCATCCAGCTTTTGAAACTTTGTCGCATGTCGATGCGCCATATCATATCGGGCTCGCAGGTGTGAAAATCCGCCAATCCGCCCGCATCCGTAACACGGTCTGCACCGCATAGCACGATCAACGTACACTTGTCCGGTCTCTCCGGCATGTTGCGATAGTAGGTCAGGTTTCCGCGCTCATCTTTCCAGCCTTTTTCCCGCACAACCCGCTGCCCCTCCGGACTCCAGGCATCCGTAAGGGTTGCCGCAATTTTCAGCGTCAGCAATAGCCCATCATCCTGCAGGCAAAAACTGGCAATGGCATCGGCAACCGACAACATCGTTGCTTCGGGCATTGCGGGCACCATGAAAATCATTTTCCGTCCCTTGGAAGATTCGGAACGAAACCGATCAATCTGGTCTCCTATATGGTTTCGAATTGTGCTGGCAAAATAATTCATTTGTCATCCTTTCCGGTATCAGCCGGATTATGTATCAGGGCGCAGGAATCGGACAGGTGAATTAAGAATCCAGCCGCTTCAAGCATATCCTGCAGCCACCTATCGGTGTCTGCAGGTAAATAGATCCCTTTCCCGCTAAGCCATTGGCTCGCCCTATCTAGCCCATTGGCATCAAAAACCAAGCCATGACGCTGCTCCAGCAAGGCTTTAAACGTATCAAACGTCAGGCGACCTCCAAGTGGCACAGTAGTCACCACAAGCAGGCGCAGCAGTTGTTCGTTGAGAATAAAACGGGCTCCTGCCCCTCGTTTTGGCACCACAAAACCGATGCGTTTGGCCAATCCAACAAATAGTTTACTGCCATAGGCCTTATCCGCCTGCTTGAGAATTTTATTGCGCCCGGTTTCATCCTCGGGAAGTTGAATCCCCGAACTGCGCAAGGCCTGGAAAATTCCTTTTTCAACCTTCTTGACCGAATGCTGGGACAAACGGCGAATCACGGGACGCTTCTCCTCTGGGGCGGACACAGCAAAGCGATAACTTGGCCCGCACATCCCCGTGTTATCGCCTGTCGCGCGCACACTTTGTATTGCCAGCGTTCTCAGCACCTGCATGGCACAGGCAGATTCCAACAGATAAATACGGTCAACCACATCGAGGTTCGTTTTCATGAGCCGAAGCAGATCAACCGCAAAAAGGTAGCCTTCCCGCCAACTTTCAGCATTGCACCAGCCCGCAGCAACAAATCGACGATCCTCTTCTGAACCATCTGTTTGCTCCGGCGTCTCGGGATCAAGTCGGGAATCAACAAACTCAGCCAAATCGGTCAGGGTGTCGGGACAATATCCCATCAAACCACTAAGCGCCTTTTCCAACTCAGCATGCAGCCATGCGGGATCCTGCTCGTTTTGGCTAAGCCCCAAATCGCCTTTTTCGCACCATTCGGCAATCTGCTCTTTCGATTGCCTCAGGGCATTGCAGACCTGTAAATAAAGCAACTCCCCTCCGCGGGCGAGGAACCTGTGTTTGTTCATTGTCAAGTATGTATTTAGTGATTCCACCACATCTTGCCAAAGCTCTGGATTACTCCTTTTGGCAGCGGACTCATTCCAAATCGATTCCCCAGCCAAAAAACTGGAAGAGACCGGCAAAAAACTTTGCGCACACCAGGTACGACCGCTCCCCGCCCCTTGGAAACCGAGAAACAGGTTCTCAATGGTGCGGATAATATCTTCCTTGTCACCAGCCCCGGCAATATGGATGCGTTCCCGAAGTTGCGTTAACAACCCCTCGTGATGGGCACGGTGAGTCTGATGGCGCGAGTCCAGCCGGGATGCCCCGAGAAAGGAGAAAAGTTTCAGGTTCAACCGGGCCTTGGGAGCATATTCAAGCCGTTCATTGTTCCAGTCGGTCATCTGGGACGGTGAAGGCAAAGCGAGATCAAACACGCCCGACTCGCCGATCTGCTTGGGAGAAAAAACAACCAATAGAAATTCAACCAGCAATTCGCTGACTGTTTGATCCGAAAAAAGCCGGTTGCCATAGAGTTGGATGGCCGGGTTTTTCATGGCCTTTGCTTCATCCGGGTTGTAGGGGAAATAGCTAAAGGACATCGGTCACCTCCAGGCGTCCATCATTGACGGAAAAATGCTGTCTTCGGAATGTGTGATCGGTCCTCAAACGAACCAGCATGATGCGGTCGTCGTCCGCCGGGATTGCGCGCTCAAGAACCTGAGCCTTAAAGCGGTCCAGACGTTCAAGATAGGAGGCCTCCAGCACTTCGCCCAATTCACCGAAATGACGCATCATGACATAGTCAAGAAAAGGCACCTTCAAGGGCAGGTTCACATCGTCGATTCGGTCTTTCCCGCACAAGACCAGGTCCTTGCGCTGCTCGCCCGCGGCGCTTTTGGTCACGTGAAGCTTCAGGGCTGTTGATGTACTCCAATCCACTTGCGCCAGGACGACCTGGGCGCTCTGACGCACCTCGCTTCGACGCCGGCTCAAGGTCACATAAAGCCTGCGGTCATTCTGCGTTGATCCTTCCGGCAGCCGCACCCCGGTAAAATGCTCCTGCAGTACATGGTAGATCTTCCGTTCTAGTGTCGTCTTTTCGTTGAACCCCAGTTGAACCTCAGTATTTTGCCAGGCCTGCCAATCCAGCAAGGTCGGTGAATTCAGATACTGACCCAGATAGTTCCTATCTTCTGATTTAAATTCATACAGAAAAAAGAGCATGCGGCGAACCTGCTCACGCGCCTGATCAGGTGTCATATCGCCATACACCGTCTCGCGGGAACCGTGCCTGCGCAACTTTTCAAACTCTTCGTCCAATGTCTCAATTCCCAGCTTAATGGACGATCCATAACTACGCAGCCAGAGCCGATGCTCCCAGTGGGGAGATGGCCGTTCTCCAAAACCCTGTTCCTCAACTTCCTGCACTGCCTTCATTTCCCAGGCGGAAGCATCCGGAGCGCAACCATTGTCCCCAAAAAAACGATTAAAAAATAGATGCTCCGTAATGAGAGGACGGGGGCTTTTCTGGTGAAGTGCCTTTATGTCAGTCTCTTCCAGCCCCGCGGTCACCAAATAGGATAGATGTTCTGTAAACTGGCGAATCGTAAGGCGGGTGCCATATTCATACATCCTGCGGTAGACGAGAAAAATCCGCTCCAACACCCTGGCTTGATAGCGCTGGAGCAAATCAACGTTGATGTAAATAGGACAAATTTCACTGCAAGCACACTCACCGCACGCCGTCCAGCGATCAGGGGAGAGCATTTTCGCGAAGATTTGCCGAGCCAGCCCCAAATTATCCATGCGGGCCAGATTGAATATACGAAACTCGGTTGAACCCAGCGAGAGTACGGCTTCGCCATTTTCGGTACTGATGGCGTCAAGCACCTGGCTCTCTAGGGAAACATGATCCCCACCGAAATGCTCAGGGTGATGTTTAATCAGATCCAGCAGGGTCCCCGTGTTTGATACCAACAGAAACCTGCGCTCATTCCCGACGAGTTCGCTAAGCAGGGCGGTATCCTCGTTTTTATCGCGCTCACTGAGGTCTTTTATGATGGATATGGAACCAACATCTTCTCTGATCCGTGGAGGGTGTTCCAGTGGCGCATCGGGAGCAAACCCGCTTAACCGTTTGTAAATCTCCAGCGCAAGGGTGGATTTACCATCTCCGGCATGACCCGTTAAAATAACATGGCGGCCATTGGGGACTCTCAATTCCTCATAGATAATATCCGCCAGAGGATGAGCTACATGAATCGAGGCAAATTGGGCATTACAGGCCTGGGATTCAGCCAACGCGTTTTCGTTGCTTCCTCCGGAACGTTGAAGCGAATTGAGGTAGTCTACAAATTTGTTTGAAAATTTAACATCTCCCGAGATCTCAGGCATTTCTTCAAATGACTTATTGTTAGGATTTGCAGCAGACAAACTGTCATCTATTGAATCAAATATGAGTGAGACAACCTCTTTCCGTGTAGTATCATTCTTCAAAGCATCAAGTAAGCTATCTGATAGCAAGGCATATTCCACCAACTCATCTAATGCGCCAGGGCCTCCAATTGTCTGTGTTGACCTGAGAGCTAATTCCTTCCCTTCCTTGGGCACCAACTTCCAAAATGAGGAAGTGCGTAGATGGAAGAATGGCGTATGTGGCCTACAACTACTTTGAGTATTGGGCAATAACTCGGAAAAGAGATCAGAGAACAATTTTTTGAACGGCTCTCGAAAGAATATCTTTCCGGTTGAAAACTTCTGCTTTTCTAATAGTTTAATCACAGATAATAACGCAATCATTTTATGCGGATTGAAGACATGTCCTCTCCAACCTAATTTGCTAATTTCCGCTTTAAGGGCATCAAGCATCATTCACTCCTGTACACACAAGTTCTTTCCGATTTCATTCAGAGACTGACTGTACTGGTCAAGTCCAACCGGACACTTTTTTTAGAGAATTTTCATAGTTAATTGGTGACTGATCACCATTTGCTGAATGTAGTCTTTCCAGGTTGTAATATCTCATGTAAGCTGCAA